>CABQJB010000039.1 GCA_902464195.1 uncultured Megasphaera sp. | reverse complement strand
GAGCCACTAACCACTAGCCACTAGCCACTAAAAAAAGCGCTGTCTTCAAGCGACAGCGCTTTTTGATTACAATATGTTATTAACCTAATGTTTCGATGAAAGCCTTGACTACTTCCGGATCAAAGAGAAGGCCCGACGCACTGAAGAGTTCGCGGACGGCCTGTTTTTTTGTTTTGGCCCAGAACTCTGCCGACGGGTTGATGATCATGTCGTAGTAATCGGCGACGGCGATGATGCGCGCCCCCAAGGGGATATTGGCGCCGCGCAGGTGTTTGGGAAAGCCCGACCCGTCCCAGTGTTCGTGGTGATAGCGGATGTAGGGTACGATGTCCTGGCAGCAGGGGATGTTTTCCAGCATGTTGCCGCCGGCTGCGGCGTGGCGTTTGTACTGCGCCTTTTCCGAGCGGTTGAGGTAGGGCATCTTGGCCAGCAGGGTATTGGACACGAAGAGCAGGCCCACGTCATGGAGGAGTGCTGCGTATTTCACTTGCTCGATTTCACTCTTGGGCAGCGTCAGTTTGGCGGCGACGCTGACGCTGTAGTTAGCGACCTGCAGGGAATGCATATATAAGCGCTGACTCTTCAACTGTATGAAATTGAGCAATTCCGCTGTAATGGCGTCGAGGGACGTCATTTCTTCCCGGGCAATGCCCGCAGCCTGTTTTAACGATACCATATACATGACCAACAAACCCTTTCATCTGCAAACGTGTTACTTGTTCGTCGTCCGATGTGCCCGGCGTACTTTCTGCGGATGACGGAGGATGTTGAACATCTTCACACTCGTCTTCTTGATGCGTGCGCCGGTATTTTTCATGCGCCGTGCCGTCGTAATCTTGGACTTGCGTTTCGGGCGCATGTCGCGGATAGAGCCGAAATCACCGCGGCGGATACTTGTCGCTTTGATGCGGTCAGAGCGGAGGTTCACCTTCAGGGCGCTCATGATCTGGCTCGTCTTGAGGTCGATATTAAAACTGTAGATGTCCACTGCCACGTAGGACAGGGGAGGATAGGCGTGAATACAAATATGTGCGTTGCCGGAAACGGCAATACACGTCAGTTCGTCGTCGATATGGAAGAATGTAATCCCTTCGACAGGGGCGCCGACGAGGTCAAAGGCGCGCTCCACCAAGGGCTGCAAATCTTCAGCCTCCGCAAAGGAAGCCTTGCAGTTATAAAAATCGATGAGTACATGTTTTCCTAATGTATTGTTCATAAATCTCCACCCGTTACTTAGTTACAGCTTATTATATACTGTTTTCGGGCCAATGTAAACAGAAAAAAAGACCCGTTCCCGATGTTTTTTTGCATCAGGAACGAGTCCTTTATGCGCTAGCCGCCAGCAGCTGGCCACGAACCACTAACCACGAACCACTAGCCACTAGCCACTAGCCACTAGCTACTACCTCACGCGGCATGGACGCGCATGGGCGTGAAGGTGAAGCCGTTGCCGTCGTAGCCGATGGTGACCGTATCGCCTTCGCGGATGGTACCGGCGATGATGTCGCGGCTCAGGGCCGTTTCGACGGTATGCGTGATCAGGCGGCGCAGCGGACGGGCACCGAACTGCGGGTCGAAGCCTTTGTCGGCCAGTTCCTGCAGGGCTTCGTCGGTCCAGGTGAGGTGGATCTTGACCTGTTTTTCCAGACGATTGCCCAGGCGTTCCAGGAGGATAGCGGCGATATTGCGTACCTGGTCTTTCTGGAGCGCTTTGAAGACGACGATGTCGTCGACACGGTTGAGGAATTCCGGACGGAAGTACTGTTTGAGCAGTTCGCGGACCTTCTTGTTGGCTTCGTCGTAATCCTTCGATTCGAGGATTTCGTGGGAACCGAGGTTACTGGTCATGATGATGATGGTGTTCTTGAAGTTGACTACACGACCTTTGCCATCGGTCAGGCGGCCGTCATCGAGGATCTGCAGGAGGACGTTGAAGATGTCCGGATGAGCCTTTTCGATTTCATCGAGGAGGATGACGCTGTACGGACGACGGCGGACGGCTTCCGTGAGCTGGCCCCCTTCGTCATAGCCGACATATCCCGGAGGAGCCCCGATCAGGCGGGATACGGTATGTTTTTCCATGTATTCCGACATATCGATACGGATGATGTTGCGTTCGTCATCGAAGAGGGCTTCAGCCAGGGTCTTGGCCAGTTCGGTCTTGCCGACACCGGTCGGGCCGAGGAAGATGAAGGAACCGATCGGACGGTTCGGGTCCTTGATACCGGCACGGGCGCGGATGATGGCGTCGCTGACGACGCGGACGGCATCGTCCTGGCCGACGACCCGTTTATGCAGCGTTTCGTCGAGGTGCAGGAGTTTTTCCCGTTCGCCTGTCATCATCTTGGTGACAGGGATACCGGTCCAGCGGCTGACGACCTGGGCGATATCTTCTTCGCCGACTTCTTCTTTGAGGAGTTGCGAATCCTGATGTTCAGCCAGGTAGGCTTCCTGTTCCTTCAACTGTTTCTGCAGTTCCGGCAGTTTGCCGTATTTCAGTTCCGAAGCCTTGGCCAGGTCGTAATTGCGTTCGGCCTTGGCCATGTCGCCCTTGACGGCGTCGATTTCTTTCTTCAGGCCCTGCGTGCGCAGGATGGACTGTTTTTCTTTATCCCACTGGGCTTTGAGCTTGCTTTCCTTTTCTTTCAGTTCGTTCTTCGTTTCCGTGATCTTAGCCAGGCGTTCTTTGGAAGCGTCGTCCGTTTCTTTGTTCAGCGACTGTTCTTCGATTTCCAGCTGCATGATCTTATGGCGCAGTTCGTCGATCGGCGTCGGCATGGATTCGATTTCCGTACGCAGTTTGGCGGCAGCTTCGTCGACGAGGTCGATGGCCTTATCGGGCAGGAAGCGGTCGGAAATGTAACGGTCCGACAGGACGGCGGCAGCGACCAGGGCTTTATCACGGATGCGGACGCCATGATGGACTTCGTAGCGTTCTTTCAGGCCACGGAGAATGGTGATCGTGTCTTCGACAGACGGCTGGTCGACCATGACCGGCTGGAAACGACGTTCCAAGGCGGCATCTTTTTCGATGTACTTCTGGTATTCATTGAGCGTCGTAGCGCCGATGCAGCGCAGGTCGCCACGGGCCAGCATCGGTTTCAGGATGTTGCCGGCATCCATGGAGCCTTCGGATGCGCCGGCACCGACGACGGTATGGATTTCATCGATGAAGAGGAGAATCTGGCCGTCCGATTTAGCGATTTCATTGAGGACCGATTTGAGTCGTTCTTCAAATTCGCCACGGTATTTGGCACCGGCGATGAGGGAGCCCATGTCGAGGGAGTAGAGGGTCTTGTTCTTCAGCGATTCCGGGACATCGCCGCTGACGATACGGCGGGCCAGGCCTTCGACGATAGCCGTCTTGCCGACGCCAGGTTCACCGATGAGGACCGGGTTGTTCTTACGGCGGCGCGAGAGGATTTCGATGGTACGGCGGATTTCGTCGTCACGGCCGATGACCGGGTCCAGTTTATTCTGGCGGGCAGCGGCGGTCAGGTCGCGGCCGTATTTTTCCAGGGCCTTGTAGTTTTCTTCCGGGTTGTCGCTGTTGACGTTGGCCTTACGGTTGGCCTTGATGGTACTCATGATTTTGTCCTGGGTCAGGCCGAATTCGCGGCACAGCTGCTGGACTTCATCGTCGCTTTCGCTGACGATGCCCATGAGGATGTGTTCCGTGCTGATGTATTCATCGTGCATAGAATCAGCCAGCTGCTGAGCCTTGCCGATGACACGGACCATTTCCGTCGACATGGACAACTGGCTGGAGCCCTTGACGGAGGGAATCTTCTTCAATAACTGTTCCAAGCGGGCCTGGAGCATAGGAACGTCGGTGTGACATTCCGAGAAAATCGTATTGAGCAGGCCTTCCGGGTCTTTCGTCAAGCCCATGAGCATATGGACCGATGAGAGTTCCTGGTTATAGTGGAGCGCAGCAATCTGCTGGGCAGACTGGAAGGCTTCGATGACCTTTTGCGTATATTTTTCGTTTCCCATAATTAAGACCTCCTTACTTATGGTGGAAGTAATCATTCTTAGGAGCTTTCCTCAAGCTCTAGTATCATTATACCGTTAAAAGTCAAAAAGTCAATAGGTCAAAAGAAGAAAAGTCGAAAAATATATTTGACAAAGGGAAGGTCCTTTGGCTACACTTATTTTGTCAGAAAGGAGACGCACGTATGGATGAAAAAGAACAAAAGGCTTTTGAAGGCGATGCCTTTGCCCAATGTGCCATGGGCGATGACTATTTCTTCGAGGCTTTCGATGCCGATATGGAAGATAAAAATGTTTTATATAGGAAAGCCATCTATTGGTATCACCGGGCTGCCCAGAAGGGTCATGCCGCCAGCCAGTACAACCTGGCCTATCAGTATGAGCACGGCCTGGGGATAGAGACTGACCTGGAACAGGCCGTGTACTGGTACCGCCGGGCAGCCAATCAAGGCTATGGCGCAGCCGAGAACAATCTGGGCCATCTCTACGAAACGGGCTGCGGCCTGCCTCAGGACTATGCCCAGGCCCTGCACTGGTACGGCCGGGCAGCGCGGCACGACGATGCCGACGGCCAGTGCAATACGGCCATCATGTACCAGTTCGGCTATGCCGGCAAGCGGGATTACGACAAGGCCGCCTATTGGTACGCCCAGGCCGCCGAGAAGGGCCAGACCATCGCCCAGAACAACCTGGGATACCTCTATGAGACGGGCCGCGGCGTCCCCCAGGATTGGGAACTGGCAGCGCACTGGTATTACGAAGCGGCCATGGCCGGTGATGGACCGGCACAGAACAACCTGGGCGTCCTCTATCGCGACGGCCACGGCGTCCGCCGTGACCTCTGCCAGGCGGCGTATTGGTTCGCCCAGTCTGCCGGATCGGGATATAAAGAGGGCATGAAAAATTATGCCTCCGCCCTGGAAAAAGGCGAAGGCATTGAAAAAGACACGGTCGAAGCGGCGTACTGGCGGCAGAAGGGAAATGAACAGGACGGATGAGCTGCGGGCTTACCTTTTGGCGTGACGCAGGCGTTCCATGGCCAGACGGTAGATGGAGCTGACGCGGTTCCCTTTGCGGTCGGGATGCTGGCGGAGACTGGGTTCGGTATTGTGGACGATGCTGCAGTGGAAGGTGATGGTGACCGGGTTGCCGTCGATTTCATGGATAGCTTCCAGACTGCGTCGGAGGTCCTGGGCGCGCCGGTAGGAGGCAGCCGGGTCGTCCTCCTGATGCAGGACGGCGAAGGTTTCTGCCTGGATACGGGCGATGGTGGAATCCTGGCCGGCCATCTGGCGCAGGATCCGGGCTTCTTCGCGTACCAGGGACTGCCGGACCGGGGCCTCGTAGGTATTCTGCTGCTGAACGATGCGGTGCCGTTCGAGCAGGATCAGGGCATAGGCGCAGTGATTCTGGCGATACTTTTCCTGATAGCGGATCAGCTCGCCGAGGAAGCCTGGACGATTGTACAGTTCCGTATCCGGGTCGATGTAGGGGGACGGCAGGCTCTGGTATACCTTGCGATAGATTTCGTCGGCATCGAGGAAGAAACCGACCAGGCCGATGATCTGGCCGTCCCGATAGAGAGGCCGCTTGTAGCACGTGATGCGATGCGGAATGCCCTTGACGATACATTCTCCGGCCACGTTCTCGATGGTCCGGCCTTCATGCAGGACGGCCAGTTCATCCTGCCGGTACGACTCGCCATCGGTGTGCCAGTTCATATCCTCGTCGGTCTTGCCGATGAGGTCCGCCTGGGAGGACAGGCCGTAATGGCGCAGGAAGGCCTTCGTCGCGCCGAGGAAGCGGCGGTCTGTATCTTTCCAGAAATAGCAGAATGGCGTATATTCCTGGAAATTCTGCCAGAGCAGGGCCGGCAGTACCAGCCGGGAATCGGGGGCCGCCGGTGCGGCATGGGGAATGTCGATGCGCCGGCTGGCCGTCAGCATGAGCGGCGTCTGCCCGCTGTCCAGCAGGACGGCTGTACATTCCCGCCAGACATAATTGCCCTGCTGGTTGCGGGTACGGAACGAATGGGATATCCGGCCGTCCGGACTCTGACGGATACGGGCCATGACCGTACTGGGATCACAGAAGGCCAGATAGCCTTCCCGGTCGTCCGGATAGATGGACTGACTGGCAAACTGCTGCAGGGCCTGGCGGATGCCGTGTGCTATTTCCTGCGGGAAGGCCTGCTTGTCATCAGTGTGGAAAGAAAGCGGCGCAATCGTATCGCTGCGGAAGTCTATGAGATAGACTTCGTCGAACATATTATAGAGATAGCGCAGACGGTCATCCAGTTTTTCGAGCTGCAGCCCTGTAGCGCTCTGGGAGATGTTCTCGAATTCGACATGGATGAGATGATGGTGATTCATCTCGCAGACGACACGGACGTGGACATTGACGTAGTCGCCGCCGTCGATATAGCAGAACGACTCGGTCTGCTTCGTTTCACGCGAGCGATTGACGAAATTCCGAAAGGTCTGACTGAGAGGATAGCTGGAATTACTGAGGTTCTCCGTAATATCCTGCAGGTGATAGCCCAGCGCCTGGATTTGCTCCTGATAGGGCTGGTTGGCATAGAGGAATCGGAGACGGCCGTCTTCCTGGCTGTCAAAGAGGGCGCTCGTCCGGTCCGTCTGACGGATGACCATGCTGGCGGCGTCGTAGTAATGACACCATTTGCGCGGCTCCATGCGGCGCCCTTCGGCCTCGATGTGGGCCAGTGTCCCTGCCAGCGGGCACGGTTTGCCATAATAGTAGCCCTGTTGGCGGCCACAGCCGATAGCCGCCAGGAACTCGGCATGTTCTCTGGTTTCTACGCCTTCGGCGAGGGTCTTGATGCCGAGGTCTTTGGCCATGGCGACGACGGAACGGATGATACAGCGCGATGTTTCGGTAAAGCTGCGCAGAAATTCCATGTCGAGCTTGATGAGGTCGAAGGTGTAGTCTTTGAGGATATTCAGCGACGAATAGTCACTGCCAAAGTCATCGAGCCAGACTTCATAGCCTTTGCTGCGCAGCCGGTCGAGGGCTTGATGGACGGTCGACGCGTTCCGGGCGAGGGCACTCTCGGTGATTTCTACATGCAGGAAATCGCGCGGGAGATCATAAGCCGTGCGCGCCGTCTCGATGAGCGAGAAGACGTCCAGCATATCGAAGTCATAGCGTGACAGGTTGAACGAGACCGGCGTGATGGGCAGGTCGTGGCGCAGGCGCTGGCTCAGCATATGGCAGACCTCGTCGAGGACGAAGGCATCCAGGCGATGGATGAGGCGTACCTGCTCCAGGACGGGGATGAAGGATGCCGGCGAGAGGAAGCCCAGCTGCGGGTCGACCCAGCGGGCCAGGGCTTCCATACCGCAGACTTCACCGGTTAGCGTGCGGATGACGGGCTGGTAGTAGACCTGGATCCAATGATTCTCGATGGCCTCGTCGAGATGATTGATGACGTAGTCGCGGACGTCGCGGTCCACCGTCTCGCCCGGCTTGGGAATGTCGATTTCCTGCAGGGTGCAGTAATAGACTTTGCCATAAGCCTCGGTTTCAACGGGCTGCCCGGAGATGTCGGCATAGCGGATGCGGCTCGTGCGCGTGAAGAGATGGCCACGGACATGAGAGAACCGGTCATCCTCTTTCATCATCTCGTGCCGGATTTCCTGCTTGACGCGCTCGCGGTCATCCAGGGCGACGACGTTCCACACATTTCCTTGGATATGGTTCCATAACTCATCGAAATCCCGGCAGTCGAATAACCGCAGCATTTCCGCATTGGCATAGAGCAGCTGATACGGCGGCTCTGCCTGGGCCACGTAAAAACAACAGGGCAGATTCTCGGCTATATCGGGGATAGTGCTTAAATCTTTGATTTTTGCTTCCATGATAGTATCCTCTATAGGTAACGTAATTGAATATTGTATAACATTGGTCTAAATCAAGTATAGCATGACTATGGCCATGTGCAACTATCAAAAGCCGTTATGTTTTTTTTACGTAGTTTTGACGGAATTCATAAACAGGACTTACATGATGAGTCTACTATAAGGCACAGGATTTAAGTTCTAAACCTAGGGAGATGTTGAAATCATGTGTCCATTTCAGATTCACAATCATAAGAAAGCCGCAGCCGCAGCCGTCGCTGCTGTTCTGTGCATGGCTTCTTTTGGGGTCTTTGCCGCTACGGAACATTGGAACGATGCGTCCCTGACGCCGCAGGTCACGACGCGGACGGCCGTATCCGATGATACGGACTGGCAGCAGTGGAAGGCCAACTGGGATTCCATCAAGAACAATTACGAACAAGTCTCTATCGCACCCGGTGCCGATGCGACACAGCTCAATTTCGGCTGGTATTCCAAAGATAATGCAGAAAAAGCCGAAGTCCGCATTGCCGATAATAAGGACATGAAAGGGGCCAAGACCTTCAAGGGGACGAATAAGGCCGGTACCGTCATCAGCGGGACCCAGTATTATTCCAACAAAGTCACGGCCAAAGGCTTGAAAGCCGAAAAGACCTACTGGTATCAGGTCAAAGTCGACGGCAACTGGCAGGCTGCCCAGCCGGTCAAGACAGGGAACCCGGACGACTTCACCTTCATGTATGTCGGCGACCCGCAGATCGGTGCATCGGCTGGTCAGACACCGGCAGAAGGCAGTGCCAAACAGACTGGCGAAATCGCAGCCCGCAACGATGCCTATAACTGGAACAAGACACTGAACGAAGCCTTGAGCCAGCATCCGGAAATCAACTTCCTCGTATCTCCAGGGGACCAGATCAACGAACCGGCTGAAGACCAGAGCCCCGATAAGATCCAGCTCCAGGAATATCAGTATGCCGGGTATCTCTCGGCTGCCGCCCTGCGCAGCCTGCCGGAAGCATCGAGCATCGGCAACCACGACTGCCTGACCAGCGGCTATCAGAATCATTTCAACGTACCGAATGCCTTTACGGAAGAAACGAACCCGACCAAGGCCGGCCACGGTTACTATTATACCTATGGCAATGCCCTGTTCATCGTCATCAACGCCAACAACTACAACGCTGCCGACCATAAGGCCCTCATCGAAAAGGCCATCAAAGCCCATCCCGATACGAAATGGCGTATCGTCGTCATGCATCAGGACATCTACGGTAGCGGCCTGGACCACTCCGATTCTGACGGCATCCTCCTGCGGACGCAGCTCACGCCGATTTACGATGCCAATAAGATCGACGTCGTCCTCCAGGGCCATGACCATACCTATGCCCGCACGTACCAGCTCAGCAGCGATGGCAAGCAGCATGCCGACTTCGCCGACATGAAAGTCAAAGGCCAGACCGGCCAGACCCATTCCCTGCTCAACAAGGCCTTGAAGAATGCCGACTTCAAGAGCAACTATGAATCGCAGAACCTGTGCTATACCATTGCCGATATGCAGCAGGGCGTCCTGCATAACCCGAAGGGCGTCTTCTACATGTCTTCCAACTCGGCAACGGGCTCCAAGTTCTACAACCTCATCCCGCAGAAACAGGACTATGTCGCCGCCCGCAGCCAGTTATGGCGTCCGACCTATTCCGTCGTACACATCACCAAAGACACCTTCACCATCAACACGTATGACGCCGAAACGGGTACGCCCATCGACGATTCGTACAGCATCGTCAAGGATTGAACATGATCCACTCCCGCTGGTTCCGCCTGGTCGTCATCGTCGTGATGATGGTGGCCGGCGGCCTCTTCCTCTGGCAGTATAACCAGGTCGATAAACCGCAGCTGGTCAACAGCGACGGCCGGGTCTTTGCCAAGGCCCGCGTCGTCGACATTGTCCGCGATAATCTGCAGGAAGACGGAAGCCGCGTGGGCGATCAGATCGTCACCTTGCGCATGGAAGATGGCCCCGATGCCGGACAGACCGTTCAGGCGAATTGCCCGAACGGTCTTCTCTTTGGGACCGTCTGCCGACCGGGGATGACAGTCATCGCCATTTCGGCCAACGTCGGCGCTATGGGCGTCCATACCGTATACAACGTCGACCGGTCCCTGCCCATTTATCTCTACGTCGCGGCCTTCCTCATCCTGCTCAGCGTCATTGGCGGTAAAAAAGGTGTCAAATCCGCCGTGGCCCTGATTTTCACCTGTATCTGCTTCCTCTTCCTCTTTTTCCCCATGGTCCTGCGCGGTATGGGTCCCGTTGCAGCGGCCGTCATCACGTCGGTCATCGTCCTGGCTGCGACGATGTACCTCCTCAACGGCTGGACGAAAAAGAGCCTGGCTGCCTTTGGGGCGACCCTGGGCGGCATCCTGACAGCCTGCCTGGCGGCCCTCATCTTCGGCCATGCCGTCAACCTGTCGGGCTATAACGTATCGAATATTGAAAACCTGATGTTCGTCGCCCAGAATACCCTCATCGACGTCGGACAGATCCTCTTTGCCGGCATCCTTTTCGCCAGCCTCGGCGCCGTCATGGACATCGCCATGGACGTCACCGCTGCCTGTGCGGAACTGGAACGGCACAAGCCGGACATCAGCCGCAAGGCCCTGTTCACGGCAGGCATGAACGTCGGCCGCGACGTCATGGGCACCATGTCGACGACCCTCATCCTGGCCTTCTTCGGCGGATCCCTCGGCGTGTGGCTCCTGGACTACGCCTACGACCTGCCGTACCTGCAGCTCATCAACTCCAATGCCGTCGGCATTGAAATCATGAAAGGCTTCTCAGCCAGCTTCGGCGTCATCTTCACCGTACCTATCGCCGCGGCCTTGAGCGCAGTGACACATAAAGTGGAACGGAAATAAAAAGACGCAGGCCGCAGTTCGCCGGTCGCAGGCCGCCGCGGACTCAGATGCGGCGTTCCGCCGCGACAGACTCAAACTGACAACATCGCTTCGGGAAGCCCTCAGCTCGTAGCGGGCCGCCCTTTGGGACGGCCCCTACGGTATCGCATACAGGCGATGAATGGGAACCATGTTTACTGGCTATAAAAAATACACGGCCCATGGCCTTGTGCGTAGGGGCTTCCGCGTGGGAAGCCCGCTAGAGAGATTCAACCACAGCCTATTCAGATATAAGTGTGGAAAGCCCTGAACAAACTGAATGAAACACAGCGGACGCTCATCGTCGCGCATTACATACATAATCAGACTTACGATTACATTTCGAAAAAATACGGCATCGAAAAAAGCAAAGTCCGCCGCATCATCAAACGGGGACTGAATGTATTGCGATGTCTGCTGGAATAGAGAAAAAGTGCTGCCGCACAGAGCATTGGCTTTGTGCGGCAGTTTTTATGCTATTGTATTATCCAAAGGCTCTAACATTTATTCGATGTATTCTTCGTTTTATGGTATGATAAAGAGAAATATATATAACGCAAATGAAGATAAATAAATGAAAGTGGAGGCACTACGAATGGGGATAGATAATAAGAAAGAACAGGAACGTGAGGAATTACATCGCGCTATATGGGCGATAGCTGATGACCTCCGGGGCGCTGTAGACGGATGGGATTTCAAAAATTACGTATTGGGAGCTATGTTTTATCGCTACATCTCAGAAAATCTGACGAACTATATTAATCAAGGGGAACGAGAAGCGGGAGATAGCGATTTTGATTACGCTTCCATGTCCGATGAAGCGGCAGAAGAAGCACGGGAAGGGCTCGTACAGGAGAAGGGCTTCTTTATTTTGCCGAGTGAGCTTTTTGCCAATGTTACGGCCAGAGCTGAAGATGACGAAAATCTGAACGAAACACTGGAACGGGTCTTCCGCCATATCGAGGAATCGGCCAAGGGCAGTGACGCCGAAAGTGATTTTGAAGGCCTTTTCGATGACTTTGATGTCAATAGCAATAAGCTGGGGGCTACGGTTGCCAAACGTAATGAAAGACTGAGTAAGTTGTTGACCGGGATATCCCTGATGAAATTGGGCAGTGTACAAGACCATGATATTGATGCCTTTGGCGATGCTTATGAATATTTGATGAGTATGTATGCTTCTAATGCGGGGAAATCGGGTGGGGAATTCTTTACGCCAGCGGACGTTTCGGTTTTACTTACGCGGCTGGGAACTGTGGGGAAGACAAAGGTCAATAAGGTGTATGACCCGGCATGCGGGAGCGGAAGCCTGCTTTTAAAAGCGGTGCAGATTCTGGGGAAAGACGGTGTAGTAAATGGCTTTTTTGGCCAGGAAATCAATATCACGACATATAACCTTTGTCGTATCAATATGTTCCTTCATGATATCGGCTTTGATAAATTCGATATTGCTTGTGAAGATACGCTGATTAATCCGCAACACTGGGACGATGAACCGTTTGAACTGATTGTATCCAATCCGCCTTATTCCATAAAGTGGGCAGGGGACAATAATCCCTTGCTCATCAATGATCCCCGTTTTTCGCCGGCTGGTGTGCTGGCTCCGAAAAGCAAGGCAGATATGGCCTTTATCATGCACTCCCTGTCCTGGCTGGCACCGAACGGTACAGCAGCTATCGTCTGCTTTCCCGGTATCATGTACCGCAGTGGGGCTGAACAGAAAATCCGGAAGTATCTCATCGACAATAACTTCGTAGATTGTATTATTCAGCTGCCGAGTAATTTATTCTATGGTACGTCCATTGCAACTTGTATCATGGTCATGAAGAAGGGGAAAAACGATAATAAAATCCTTTTCATTGATGCGACCAATGAATGTATTAAGGTTACGAATAACAATAAATTGACAGCAGAAAACATGGACCACATTGTGAATACTTTTACCAAACGGGACGATGAGCCGTATTTCAGCCGCCTCGTTTCCTATGATGAGGTCAAAGACGAAAATTACAATCTTTCTGTCAGTACCTATGTTGAACAGGAAGATAAACGGGAAAAGATAGATATTGTCAAGCTCAATGCGGAAATCAAGGAGATTGTGGCCCGTGAACAAGTACTTCGCGATGAAATCGACAAGATTATAGCCGAAATCGAAGGGGGCAAAGTGGATGAGTAGATTAGAAGAATTGATTCAGGAACTCTGCCCGGATGGCGTAGAATATAAAATGCTTCATGATATACTAAAAATAAAAAATGGAAAGGATTATAAAAAATTAGGAAAAGGATCCTACCCCGTTTATGGTTCAGGTGGAATCATGACCTATGTAGATTCTTATGTTTATGATAAGCCAACGGTGCTTATTCCGAGAAAAGGTTCGATAGAACATTTATAT
>CABQJB010000038.1 GCA_902464195.1 uncultured Megasphaera sp. | reverse complement strand
CCTTTGTGGAGCGTTCCGGCCCGACAGAGGACGCCGTCCCGGCGCCAGCGGATGCGGACTGCGTCGTCCAGGGGCTCGATGTGGATGTCACTGGCCCCGGCGGCCAGGGCGTCTTGCAGTAACTTGTTTACGTCCATAAAAAAATCTCCTTTCCATAGCTAGCATAGCATGGAAAGGAGACGTCCTGAAAAAATTTAATTGTCTTTTAATGAAAAATCGGAAAACGGCGAAAAACTTAAGAATCCTTTAATCTTCCGTCTTGTCCACCGTTTCTTTATTGCGGATCTCGCTCAATTTTTCGGCTAATTCGTGGAAGGTCTTCTGGTAGAGATCTTCCTTCTT
Source organism: uncultured Megasphaera sp. (assembly GCA_902464195.1). Lineage (GTDB taxonomy): Bacteria > Bacillota > Negativicutes > Veillonellales > Megasphaeraceae > Megasphaera. The sequence continues at coordinate 13,014 of CABQJB010000038.1, read as the reverse complement.
CTGTTTTTCTTCACTGGCATCGATAGTCTTCGCCATTTGTTCCCAAAAGCTCATAGGTAATCCCCCTTTGATAAAAAATAAAGTAACGTTAAGATTGTCTTTATTATACGGCAAAGGGATGGCGTCATGCAAGGGATTTCTCCCAATTACCAGCTGTTGCGGTGGCGCCAGAAGGACGGCATGAGGATGGCCAGGACCGGCAGGGCTTCCAGGCGGCCCATGAGCATGGACAGGCAGAGAGCGACCTTACTGAGCGGCGGCAGGGCCGAACAAGTAGCCGTCGCGCCGAACTGACCGAAGCCTGGCCCGCAGCTGCCCATGGTCGAGACACTGAGGCCGATGGCATCGAAGATGGCTACGCCGTCAAAGACCATGATGAACGTCCAGAGGACACCGAGCATGGTGTAGATGAAGAAGAATTTGGCTACGCCGTAAATGAGGTCCATCGAGAATTCTTCGCCATTGGAACGGATATGCAGGACCATGTTGGGATGTATCTTCTGGCGGATGATGGCGGCAATGGTCTTGACCAGCAGCATGACGCGCGTCACTTTCAGGCCGCCTGTCGTCGAACCGGCACAGCCGCCGATGAACATCAGGACCAGGAGGATGAATTTAGAAAAGACCGGCCACTGTTCAAAGTCGTTGGAGACGAAGCCCGTCGACGACGAAATGGATACGGACTGGAAAAAGGCCTGGCGCAGAGCTTCGACGCCGTCCCACTGCTGGGCCAGGACCAGATTGAGGGCCATGGCCGCCGTCGAGATGGCGACGATGGACAAGTAGACGCGGAACTCCGTATCACCGAGGATGACTTTGCAGCCCTTCTTCCAGGCTGCGACGTACATGCCGAAGTTGGCACTGCTGATGAGCATGAAAAAGGACAGGCAGCACTCGACGACAGGGCTGTCGAAATGGGCGACGCTGTTATTGTACGGCGAGAAGCCGCCCGTGGCGATGGTGGCAAAGGCGTGGTCGGCGGCGATGAGGAAAGACATGCCACAGAGCATGAAGACGACCGTCGAGGCAATGGTAAAGACGACATACACCGTGAACAGGGCCTTGGCCATCTCCTTGATGCGCGGCAGGGCCCGGTCCGACCGGGGTCCCGTGCTTTCGGCATTGAACATGTGGACGATGCCCTTGCCGAACTGGGGAAAGACGGCGATGAAGATGACGATGATGCCCAGGCCGCCGAACCAGTGGGTCAGGGCCCGCCAGAGAACCAGGCTGGCCGGCATGGATTCGATGTCGTCGATGACCGTCGCCCCCGTGCCGGACAGGCCGGAAATACATTCAAAGACGCCGTCCAGGACGGACAAATAGCCGCCGGCGGCATAGGGAATCATGCCCAGGAAGGTGACCATGATCCAGCCCAGAGCCGTAATGGCCACGCCTTCGCGGACGGTCAGGCTGTCCGTCGGCCGATGGCCCTGCCACATGAGCAGGCGTCCCAAAAGGAGGCTGATGACGATGGCCACGAGAAAAGCGATGATACTGCTTTCGCCATAAAAAAGAGCGACGACAAAGGGAATCATCAAGGCCACCCCACAGGCCTGGGCCAATTTCCCCAGGACAAATAAAACAATTCGTATATTCATGATGTACCTCCTACCAGCGCCGCCGCAGATAACCGAATGCGGTCTGGATGACGACGAGGAAGGAAAAGATTTCGACGCGTCCTAAAATCATGAGGAAACTGCAATACAACTTCGTCCATGCCGGCAGGACGGAGACATCGGCTACGCCGAAGAGATCCATCGTCGACCCGACACTGGACAGGCAGCCTACAGCCATGCCCATGGCCTGCATGGGCGTGACGCCGGACAAGGAAATAATCAGCATGGAAACGAAAAACGTCGCCATGAAGAGGAAGAAATAGCTGAGGACACGGCTGATGATTTTCATGTCCACAGGGACGTCATCGATTTTCAGGGAAATGACCATGTGCGGATGCAAAGTCCGGCGCATTTCCTGGGCAGCCATCTTGAAGAGGACCATGAAGCGCATGACCTTGAGGCCGCCCGTAGCCGAGCCGATACAGCCGCCGACGAAGGCCATGGCAAAGAGGACATACTTGTCGAATTCCGGCCAGGTGCTGTAGGCAGCCGACGAAAAGCCGCTAGTACTGATGAAGGACAGGACCTGGAAAAAGCCGTAGCGCAGGTTATCCCAGCCGTCGTAGATGCCGAAGCGCCACAAATGGAAGGATACGAGGCAGCCAGCAACGACGACGATGGTCAAAAAAGTCCGCCATTCGGCATCGCGGAAAAGGCTCTTGAAGTCGCGCCGTTCCCAGCTCTTCCAATAAAGGAGGAAATTGCCGCTGGCCAGGAGCATGGATACGGCACCGGCCGCTTCCAGGGCCAGGCTGTCATAGCGGGAAAAATCGAAGAGCGAATCGCCGCCGCTGGTGGACATGGTCATGAGGCCCTGATTGACGGCCATGCCCAAAGGCAGGCCGGCCAGGACGTAAAGGACCATGGAAAAGACCGTAATGGCCAGGTAGATGAGGCCGGCCTGACGGGCCGCTTCCTGCATGCGGGCCACCATGGGGCTGAAGGATACGCTCTGATGGACGGACAAGGTCAGGCCGAAACAGCCGCTGACCTGAGGCATGACCGATACCAGGAGAAGGATGAAATTGAGGCCGCCGAGCCATTCCATGAGGCTGTGCCACAACAAGAGCGACTGCGGCAGGGCGGCTCCGCCGTCAGCCAGGCACGACGTCCCGGTCGTCGTAAAAGCCGAGACACTTTCAAAGAAGGCATCGACAGGCGATGCAAAGGTGCCGGCCATGACATAGGGAATCATGCCCAGGAGGCCCAGGAGGAACCAGGCCGATACCATGTACCAGGCCCCTTCCCCCGGTCCCAGGTGGCGCTTGTGATGGCGGCCGCGGTAACGGCAGAACGCCGCCACGATCAGGGCGGCAGCCAGGGCCGGTGCAAAATAGACGACGCCTGTTTCGCCCCACCACAGAGCGGCCAGCAGCGGGATGACCAGGGCCAGGCCGTTGATCAGGGCCAGGCGGCTGACGAGATAAAAGACGATACTGCGGTTCATGGTCTATTCCCTGCCTTTGAAGTACTTCATGACCTTCTTGGAATATTCCGTCTGGATGAAGAGGATGATCCGGTCGCCGGCCATGAGGACGGACTGCCCGTTCGGGATATAGGCTTCGCCGTCGCGGACATAGGCGCAAACCAGGCATTCCTTGGGCAGGCGGACATCCATGAGGCGCTTGCCGGCTACGGGAGCCCCGTCCTGGACGATGACTTCCACGGCTTCGGCCTTGGCTCCTTCCAGGAGGGAGACTGAGACGACGCCGCCGCGGCGGGCAAAGGCCAGAACTTCGCTGGCCGACAGGAGGCGCGTCGACAAGACGATGTCGACGCCGACTTTTTCCATGAGGTCGCCGTATTCGATGCGCGATACGCGGACAATGGTCTTCTTGGCGCCCAGGTGCTTGGCGATGAGGGCCAACATCAGGTTCAGGCGGTCGTCATCGGTCAGGCAGATGACGACGTCCGCATCGGCAATACCTTCCTGTTCCAGGAGGTCGATGTCCGTGCCGTCGCCGTAGATAGCCAGGCCATTGTCCAGGAGTTCTGCCACCTGGCGGCAGCGTTCGCGGTCTTTATCGAAAATCTTGACCTTGATGCCTTCCTTGTCGAGCATGGGAGCCAAAAAGCGGCCCGACCGGCCGGCGCCGATGATGATGACCCGTTCGACCATCTTGGTGTCACTGGGGACGAAGTTTTCGCTGAATTTCTCGATGGCCTTGGGGTCGCCGATGAAATAAGCATTGTCGTGCGGGAACAGGCAGTCATCGCCATGAGGGATGATCATGCGGTGATCGCGGAAAATCATGCCGGCCAGGATGGATGGCGGCATGTTCATATCCTTGAAAGGAATGTTGATGAGCGGCGAATGGCGGCGGACCTTCGTTTCAAAGAGCCGGACCTTGCCGTTGGCGAAATCTTCGACGTTGAGGGCTGCCGGCGTCATGAGGATGCGGTTGATTTCACGAGCCGTGATCATTTCCGGATTGAGCATGAGGTCGATGTCGAAATTCTGCTTCAGATAATCCTTGGCTTCCGACAGGAACTGCATGTCCCGGATACGGGCCGCCGTGTATTTGATGCCGTGTTTCTTGGCCATGATACAGGCGACCATATTGACTTCGTCCACAGCCGTACAGGCGACGAGGATATCGGCACCGCGGATATCGGGATCGTTCATGGTAATCGGGCTGGCCCCGTTGGCCAGGACCGTCAATACATCGAGATTATTCTTGACGACTTCCAGCCGTTCTTCATTATGATCGACGACGACGACGTCGAATTGTTCATTCGATAAGAGCTCGGCAATACTGTACCCCAGCTTGCCGGCGCCTACGACAACGATACGCAAAGGAAAGACCTCCTTGTAAGTCGAAATAGAAAGGAGGCTGCCACACGACGGCGCAAACCACCATGTTCCAGCCCCTACAAATAGTATCACATTTTGTCGTTTTTGTACATCTTTCCCTTTTGGCTTCCCAGGTCTTAGAACAATCCCAGTTGTTCGTACTCGTCGAGACGGGCCAGGCTTTCGGGATGGTGTTCTTCAAAGAAGGCCGTCTTGATTTCTTTGTCCGGTACCAGGACTTTCCCCTTCTTGTTGGCCATGTCGGCGAAACGGCAGCTGTAGACGACGGGGAAATACTTGCGGATGAAACTGCCTTCCTGATGGGCCGTCAAGGCGATGATCTGGAAGCCCAGCTGTTTGGCGATGAAGAAGACCGGGCTGAGGACGTGGTCGCTCGATGCCTTGCCAAAGGGATTGTCGGCAATGACGACGCGCGTATTATACTTGGCCCGGCGCAGATGGCAGCGCTTTTCCGACAAATAATTGAGACAGCCCAGGAAGAGGGCCATGTTCTTGCTCCACATTTCACCGCCGGACCACTTGTTCGATTCTTCCCAGGAAAATGGCCGTTCCGAGAAGGTATTGCCGCTCGTCGCCTTGCGGCAGCGGACCTTGATAGCCTGGTGGCCGAAAATACAGCGCAGTACCTGCTGGGTCCGCAGTTTCTTTTCCAAGAGGGCCCGGACTTTCGTTTCCTGCCCTTCTTCTTCGTCGTCAGCCTGATCGAGCTCGGCCGTCAAATCGTTGAGATACGTGCGGATCGACGTGCGGGCCGCCGCTTCCTGCCAGGGCGGTACCTGGATCTGGAAAATATCCTTCGTCGTTTCGCCGATTTTGATGCGCGTCTTGGCTGCCAGTTCACCCAGGCCGTTGCAGACGTCCTGCAAGTGCAGGATCATATGGTTGATCATGTGTTCCAAATGAGCAAAATGACCCTTCCGTTCTTCTTCGGAAACGGAAATGACCCGTTCCAGTCGGGCCCGGCTCTTGTCCTGCCATTCCAGGTATGCCGTATATTCGCGCTTGTAGCGGATACCGTCGACGATACTGCTGCGCAGCTTAACATCGGCGACGGCCGTTTCACAATACGACCGGAATGTTTCCCGCTGTTTGTCGCAGGCGCTCCGCCGTTCGTCCACTTCCTGGCGGAGGCCTTCGGCCTGTTCCAGGACGGGCACGACGGCTTGAGCCAGTTCCTTGGCCGTATGCAGGGCTTCCAACCCTTCGACGAGCCCTTCGGGCACGTCATCGGCGGCAAAGAGGAGGCGTTCGTTCTTCACAGCCAGCTGCTGATGCAGAGCCGCTAATTTCCGGCCTTCGGCCTGGGCTGCCTGCTGTTTCCGGGACGCCGTCGCCACGGCCTCTTTCAGGGATTTAGCCAGTTCCGTAGCCTGGGCCCGGACAATAGCGACAGGGGCATCCAGGGCCGGCATGGCTTCATAGCGGGACTGGTAACGGTTTTCTTCCGTCTTCAGACGGCCTGCGGCCTGGTCGTACTGCGAGCGGGCAGCCCGCCAGGCTTTATCGGCCAGCCGGCAAGCCTGGACCAGGCCCGGCCGTTCCCGCAGGAGGACGGCTTCCCGCTCATCGCCATCATCGGGATAAACGAAGTGCTCATCCAAAGGCAGCTCCGCCGACTGGCGCAATCGTTCCATATCGGCTGCCAGCTTGGCCGCTGTCTGGCGGGCCCCTTCGATCTGGGCTTCCAGGCGGCCCCGGTTCTCATTGGCCCCATCGAGGCGGCTCTTGAGGCGGCGCCGTTCTTCGGCCAGGACGTCATAGTCCCGTCCGTCCGGGACGGCTTCAGCATCTTGGACTTCCGACCAGTATAAGGTCTGCTTCAGCTGGCTGCAGCGCGTTTCGATGCGGCTGTACTGGCGCAGTCTTTCTTCATACTGGGCCTGCAGGCGGCCGGCTTCCCGGGCCAGGCCGGTAAGCGTATGCTGCCGTTCGTCGGCCTCTTTCATGAGCTGGCCGTTCTTTTCCAAGATAGCCCGATGCTGCTGCTGTAATTCCAAATAGTCCCCCAGCCGCTGAAGGCTGGCGGCGAGCTTCGCTTCCTGCTGGCGGGCCGCAGCCAGGCGGCTGCGGTAGAGTTCGACGCTCTGCCGGCACTGTTCCACCGTCTGGCGGGCTTCGTCCAGGCGCCGCTGGCAGCGCTCACTTTCTTCCTGGAGCTGGCCCTGTCTTCCCAGGCGGTCGCGGTACTGGCTGAAAGGCTGGCTTTCATAAAAAGTCTGTAAATCGCTGAGGAGCGGCCGCAGGGCCGTCAGGTCCCGGTCGTTTTCGGCCATGGCCGCGTCGGCACGGCTGGCACCGGTCCGCAGGGCCTCCAGCCACGACGATAAGGCTTCGGGCAGGATGTTCTGCCAATAAGCCGGTACGACCTGGCGCGTCGGCAAGGGCTGGCTCTGACCAGAGACGAGACGGCGCACTTCGACTTCGGTCAGGACGAAGACGGGCTGGAAAAAGTCACGTCCTGCTTTTTCCAATCGGCTCAAAAGCTGCGGCAGTTCATCGGTCGTCGTTACGACCGACGCCGCCCAGAACGGATAGCGGCTGTACAGGCCTTCGGCGCCGCCTTCTGCCGTTTCGCTGTACGTGCGGAACAGTTCGGCACCGCTCTTGAGATAGAGGAAATCACCGCTCCAGGCATCGATTTTATCGGCCAGGACCGGGTCGGCCAGGAACTGGTCCTGACTGCCATAAATATCGAGCCAGCGGTGCGCCCGGCGGCGGGCCAGGTCCAAGTCACGGCGCCGCGCTTCCAGCGTGACCAAATCATCACCGGCCTGCTGGCAAAGGGCATCGGAGCGGCGGTAGAGGCTGGCCGTATCATCGGCGATATTGGCACAGTGCGGCCACTGCTGCAGCCGGTCCAGGAGATTTCTGGCCAGCGTGTCGGTCTGGCTCAAGGCCAGGCCCAGCTGCCACAATTCCTGCTGTCGTGCCGCCTCTTCCTTTTCGGCCGGTGCGATGAAAGCGGCGGCCTTACGGCCTTCTTCTTCATAAAAGGCCTGGTTCTTTTCATAGCCTGCCGCTTCCTGGCGGACCTGGGCCAGGTCCCGCTGCCAGCGCCGCTGGACGTCGGCTGCTTCTTGATGGACCGAATCGGCAAAGAGTTCCTTTTCCATTTTTTCCTGCTGCCGCAGGAGTTCCCGAATCTGGCCTTCGCCGCTTTTGACGTCACTGAGGATACGGTGGTAAGCTGCTTCCTGCTTTTCCTGTTCCGCCTTGACACTGTCTTGCTGCTGGCGCACGTGTTCCATGGCTTCGGCCGTCTGCTTCAGGTTTTCCTGCTCCTTCGCTTCGGCCTGACAGAACCAGCCGTGAAGGGCGGCACTGTTCTGCTTCAGATCAGCCAGCAGCTGCTGCGTAGCCGCATCGGCTTCCAGACTGGCCAGGGCCTGCTGCCGGTCAGCCAGGAGGGCTTCCGTATGGGCCCGGTCCCGCTTGTAACGGCTCAAGGTCAGATTCTGCCATTCCCGGATATTGGCCAGGCGTTCCGTCTCGGCCTGCTGGAAGTGCTGTTCGGCACTGTCGCTGGCTGTGCGGGCTGCATCACAGTTTTCCTTGGCTTCGACGACATCACAGGCGGCCAGGAGGCGTTCTGTTTCGGCCTGGCGGGCGGCCAGGGCGGCCTGTTCTTCCTTCAAGGCCCCTTCTTCATCGTGCCGCGCCGTTTCGTCCCGGCAGACGCGGCCATAATAGGTCCGCAAGCGGCTGTTCAGCGCGCGCAGGCCTTCTTCGGCATCGAAACAGGTCTTCTGTACAGCCGTATAGGCTTCGAGCTGTTTCAGGACACCCTGCATTTCATCAATGCGCTTTTCCAGGCGCAGCTGCTGTTTCACATGGTCCCGCTGGCTTTCAAAGAGTTCGGCGAAGCCATTGCCCGTCTGGGAGCCGGAAGCGGCCAGGCAGCCTTCTTCTACCGTCGGGATGAGCAGCCGGTCTACGAGTTCGCTCGTCGTGCGGCAATTCTCAAAATAGCCTTCGACACCGCCTTCCGTTTCATTGATGGCGGCAATCTTGTTCCATTCCGACGGGATGATCTTGAAGTGCTCTTCCAGGTACTGGCCATAAGCCGTGAGCGTATCGTTTTCGGAAAAGAAACGGGCTGCCATGGTGTGCTCGGCGACGCCGCGGAAATACGACGCCATTTCTTCTTTCGTCGCCGGCCGGGCCTTGCCCTTCTCGCGACGCACAAAGGGCAGCGTATCCAGACGGACCTGGGATGACGGCGTATATTCCAGGGCGAACTCCTGACTGGCCAGCTGTTCCTTGCTGTTTATGAAAAGGGATACGGCCGTCAGGGCATAGCGCCGTGGCTGGTCTTCGAGGATCCATTCGACGGCAATGTGGGCGATGGCATTGTTCAGCTGCAGCGTTTCCTGGATTTTGCGCTGGGCCACAGTCTTGCGCGGCAGGACGGCCTGGATCAGGGTCTGGACGAAGACGGTCTTGCCGGCGCCATTTTCCAGGAGCAAGATGCCATTATAGCCGTCAAAGCGGAAGGTCGTGTCGATATAGCGTTTGTGGCCGTTGTCATAGACGACATTGGTGAAACGGATTCTACTGATGGAGGGCATGGGGATTATCTCCTTTCCGCTGTTCTAAGTCATACATGAAATCGAGGATACCATGATTATAGGCCGATTCCATGAAATAATGGGCAAAAATGGCCCGGGCCTTGGTGGTCAGTTCCATTTCACCTTCGCCGATTTCCCGGACCAGGTGCTGATGGACGAGGAAGGCCTTGGTCATGTTGAGAAAACTCAGGCGGCTGTTCGTCCGGGCATCCTGTTTCTTCGCCGTCTCCTTGAGGCTGTCCATGTCGCTCCACTTCTGCATCAGGGCCAGCCAGTTGAAATTGCAGTCTCCTTCGGCTTCGCGCAGGACCGCTTCGTCGTGGTGGCGCAGGGATTCGATGCGGCTGTCCATGGCTTCCAGCCAGAGCGGCATGGTGACGAAATCGTTGGGCTCATCGGACTGATAGCTGTCGTAGAAACAGCCGAAAAGGACGATGATGGCCATATACATAAGATAAATATCCATATTGACCGACTTGGCGGTCATATATTTCTTCTTGAACTGATCGTTGCTGATGTGGAAGGGCGAATCGACAGCCGCCGGCAGGAGATACAGCGTATCGGCATCGGTCACGAGGACGCATTTGACGTGGCGGGCATAGATTTCTACCTGGCCGGCAATGTCTTCGTCTTCCCAATACAAGGGCACATCGAGTTTATGGACTTCACCGTTCGCGGCCAGGCGGGCATAAATATCGAAGGCGGCCATCATTTTCTTGTTATCCAGCATGGACTGTCACCTCTATTTCCATATTACTGATCGTATAATCCAGGATATCTACGGTCCCTTCCGTTTCGACGGCCTGCAGGCTTTCCAGCTGCGGACACTTTTCGGGAATGGCCGCATAGACCGATTCCGTACCGGCCAGGTCAGCGCTCACATGGAGGACCTGGCGGCGGTGGATGAGCATCCAGAAGATATAGAACTGCTTTTTCCGGCATAAATCAGGGGCTGTATCTTCCAGGTACTGGCAGAATGCCTCCAGGGTCGTCGCCGTCCGGCCGCCGAGGAAGGCCAGCAGGGCCTGGACGATGGCGACATAATGGCTCTGGATGTTGACCAGCTTCTCGCCGCTCACTTCCGTATCGTCGACGTCGGGGAAATCTTCCTGCCGGCTCTCCCGTTCCAGTCGTTCCAGGCGCTGGGGCATGAAGACGTCCAGCAGCGACCAGACGCGGCACTGCTGCAGTTCCAGGAAGGGCTCGACCAGGCGCCGGGCCGCCGTCACCGGCAAGGGCGACGAAAAGAGGCGGCTCGTGATTTCCTGTTCGTAATTGAAACTGTCGATGCCGGTAAAATACAGGGACTCTTCGGCAGCTTCCAGGGCCGATGTCCCCAGGTCGATGCCGACCTTGAGCAGGCTGCGGTGCAGGCTGTGGACGTATTCCAGGCGCCGTTCGACTTCCAGGATATTGTCATAGGCCCGCCGTTCCGGGTCCTTATCGGCGTTGTTGCGTATCCGGTCCCGCGTCTCGATGACGAAGGCCTTCAGCTCTTTGAAGGCGTCTTCTTCGCTTTTCAGGCGCTGGTTGAGGTCATCGACGATTTTCCGGTACCGCGCCAGCGTCTCTTCGGAGACGATATTGCGGTGGATTTCCTGGCGGATACGGGCCATGCGGCTGCGCAGGGTCTCTACGTCGAGGCGCATTTCCTCGATCTGACGCAGGGCCAGGACGAACTGGCCTTTTTCCAGCTGTTTGCGCAGGATGAGCTGATTGATGGACAACTGGTATTCGTTGAAATATTCTTTCGTCGCAAAAATGAGCTCCAGTCCCTGTTCATCGAGGACGTAATACTGCTCGTTCGAATGGATGTCGGCCCGGTCCGCTTTCAGGTAGGAATAGCGGGCCCGCACTTCTTTTCCCTGGTCCCAGTCGAAAAAGACTTCTTCGTTGCGCTTGCCCGTCGGCGGCCGGAAGACGGCGACGATGTCCCGGGCCAGCTGTTCATAGCCCTTGGCGTCATCAAAGAGGCACCCTCCCGTCTGGTCTGCCAGGAAGGCCGACAGATTGCGGATGCCCGCATCTTTCTTGCCGTCCAGCATTTGTTCAAAGAAAAAAAGCAGCGTCATCAGGCCCAGTTCCATGCCCGACCGTTCCTGGCCCTGAGCGTCTTTGAAACGACGCCGGCCCAGGCGGTACAAGGGTGCCATGAGCAAGATGCGCTGCATTCGTTCAGAAAAATGTTCTAATTCCATGTAATGTCTCCTTTAATGCCCTGATGAGGTCTCTTTCGGTCAGGGCTTCCTGGGGGTAATAACGGCCGCTGTCCAAGATGTCCCGGAATATACGGGCCTGGCTTTCGCCGACGGCAGCGGCAAAGGGCGGCCACACCGATTCTTCGCGCTGCTGATTTTCTTTCCCCTGCGGGGACTCATAAGTCAGGAAGGCTTCATAAAAAGGGACGGCCAGGCGGACTTCCACCGTTTCCGCCCTGGCTGCAGCCTGCCAGATGCGCAGTCCTTCCCAGTCGAAGTCGCCGAAGTACCAGACGACGTGACGGGCGCCGGGACAGCCGCACTGCTGAGGAAGCTGATCCAGATTGGCAGCGATTTTCCAGCCACCGCCAAAGATGAGCGACGTCAGTCGGCTCTCTGCCAGATGAGGTATGAGGCGGCCATAAGGGGCCTTATTCTCGACGACCAGATGGTGGCAGACGGACTGTTGTAAATGGCCGGGATGGATGGCCATCATGAGCGGATCCGGCTGGTCACAGATGCCTAAGTCAGCTGTTGTCAGTCCCACTCGTTTCAACAAAGCCGCTCCCGGTCCGAGGAGATATTTCTCATCGGCAAAAATATCCCACGAACGCTGCTGCAATGAAGCCTTTTCCCCTATGTCCCGAGCCAGCCAGGCACTCAGTTTTTCGATATACGGCAAATCGGCCTTCCAAATTTTCAAAGGCTGTTCGTAGTAGAAAGAAAAATCGAGCTTTTCCGACAAGGCCAGGCGGATGGCTTCGGCCTGGATCACTGATACCGACGCAAAGAGCTTAGCCGGCACCCGCTTGAGACGCCGCGGCAGGCCGCTGAAATCGACGCCGCCAGCGCGGACTGCAATTAGGCTGCCGTCATCCAGCAGGGCGGCTACGGCCGGGCGGAAGCGGTCGTAATCCCAAGACGCAAAGGCAGCCTGCAGGACATCGAGGTCTACCGTCTTTTTCGGATAATCCTGTAAGAACCGGCGCACAGCCGCTACATCTGTATCATCCACAAGCCTCTCCCCTTTGCCATGATTATTGTATTCTATTATAGCATAGTTCTGACAGCCAATACTACTGTTTTGCCAAATCACGTCCGCGGTGCCAGGTGCTGTTTCTGTTCGTACATCTTGGTGTCGGCCCGGTTGAAGACGGCCTGGTAGGTCACGTCGCGCGTCTTGTCATAGACGGCCATACCTACGGAGGCGGCAAGCTGCGTCCACGGCTGGGCGGCATTTAGGTCGCGGATGCGTTCAAAGGCCCGGACCTGCCGAAACAAGGCATCCCGATGATTATAGTCCTCGCCTTCGAGGATGACGACGAATTCGTCGCCGCCGATGCGGTAGACCGGGCTGTGCTTGTAGATGTGGCAGACAGCCTGGCACAGGCACTGCAGGGCGATGTTCCCCTTTTCGTGGCCAAAGCGGTCGTTGACATCCTTGAGCTGGTTCAAATCGACCATGACTACCGCAAAGGCAGCCCGGCCGGCGGCGATTTTCTGGTTGAGATCATATACCTTCTTGTCGTAGGCAGCGACGTTCTTGACAGCCGTCAGTTCATCCTGATAGGCCTGTTTCTGCATGGCACCGACGTATTTGCGCATCCGTTCCATCGTATCGTTCATGTGGCCGGCGAGCCGCCCGATTTCGTCTTGAGCCGTACTGTCCAAAGGCTGGTCATATTCGCCGCGGCCCAGGCGGCGTGCGGCAGCACTGATGGACTGCAGGGGCCGGACGATGCGGTCGGCTGCCCGGATAGCCAGGAGTGTCGACAACAGGCCGACGACGACGGTCACAACCAGGATCAGGAAGG
>CABQJB010000037.1 GCA_902464195.1 uncultured Megasphaera sp. | reverse complement strand
AACCTTCAAATTTAAAGCCATCCGCTAACAACTAACTGCTAGCCACTAACAACTTCAAAGGGCTTGTCGTCGTGCGACAAGCCCTTTTTTCATATATTCCGCGCGACGAGTTTTTCGAGGGGTTCGTCTGGTCGCTGGAAGGGGATATCCGGTTTTTCTGCCAGGTAGTCCAGGGCGAAGCCCAGGCAGGTGGCAGCGCCATAGGTCAGGCCATCTTCGTCGAGGTCGAATTCCGGCGTGTGGTGGTTGGCACCACAGCCCTTTTCTTTGTTTTCGATGCCCGTAAAGGTCAGGACGCCGGGATAGAGGCGGGACGTGATGGCGAAGGTTTCCGACGCCATCCAGGGCGTGCAGTCCGTCAGAGCGTCGGGGCCGATGTATTTTTCAACGGCTTTTTCGGCGATGGCGACGCAGGCCGGATTGTTCTGGACTTCAAAGAGCGGTTCCGGCATGTGCAGGATGTCGTAACGGCAGTCGTAGGTCTGGCAGGCGTTGGCCAGGATGCGCTTGAATTCTTCGTAGAAGCGCTTGCCTGCGTGGTCGTAGCTGAAGAAGCGGCACGTACCGGCAAAGGTCAGGCTGTTGGGGATGACGTTGAGGACGTCGCCGCTGTGCAGGCTGCCGATGGAGAAGGTCAGGCATTCTTTCGGCGGTACGGCCCGCATCCGCAGGGCCTGCATATTGCCATAGAAGTCGTGGAAACAGTCGATGGGGCTTTCCGCCAGGTCCGGCCGGGAACCGTGGCCACCGTGGCCGTCGATGCGGATTTCAAAGCCGAAACCGCCGGCCATGGGCGCGTCGTGGCAGATGGAGACTTTGCCTGCCGGAATGTCCCAGCGGACGTGGGTCGCATAGCAGGCGTCGATATGCCAGGGGCTTTCCGTTTCCAAATAGCGCAGGAGATATTCCAGAGGGCCCGATTCTTCTTCACCCCGTTCAAACATCAAGACGACGGTTCCATCCCACTGGTCTTTCCAGTGATTCAGCAGCTTGGCCGCCATGAGCTGCATGGCCATGTGGCCGTCGTGACCACAGGCGTGCATGACACCGTGATTCTGCGAGCAGCAGACGCGCTGGCACGATAAGTTCCGTTCGCCTTCTTCGATAGGCAGGGCATCGACGTCAGCCCGCAGGAGCAGCGTCTTGCCCGGGCCTTTGCCGTCAATCCAGGCGATGAGGCCGCCCTTGTCAATGAGGCGGTAAGAAATGCCATATTCTTCCAGTTTTTTGGCAATATAGGCCAGGGTCTGGTCTTCCTTTTTGGACAGTTCCGGATGTTCGTGGAAATGGCGGCGCAAGGTGACGAGTTCACCTTGCTCTTTGCGTACTTCTTCGAGAATATCGATCATCTTTGCTTCCCCCTCTGTGTCATTCTTCAATCCCTATGCGGGCAGCAATGCCCCGGTCAAAGGGATGCTTGATTTTTTTGATTTCTGAGACATAATCGGCTAAGTCTACGAGAGCCTGACTGGGATTGCGGCCAGTCAGGACGACTTCCGTATGATCTGGTTTTTCTTTTAAGAAATCAATGACCTGCCTTTCCGGGACGAGGCCCAGGGCACAGGCGCCGACGAGTTCGTCGCAGACGGCCAGGTCGGGATGATGGGTTTCACAGAAGTCCCGGATTTTTTGTAACAGTGCCGTCTGGGCCTCACAGGTGGCCTGTTTTTCGGCGTCTGTCATCTGAAACGTGAATTTCAGGATGGCTTTGCCCCGCAGGACCGTGACCTGCGGCAGGGCTTTGAGGGCCTCCAGTTCACCCGTCGGCCGGCCTTTGAGGAACTGGGCGAACAGGACCTTGCCGCCCCGGCCGGCGCAGCGCAGGACCAGGCCCAGGGAAGCCGTCGTCTTGCCCTTGCCGTCGCCGCAGTATATATGTATTAAACCTGTATCCATCATATCACCTCTCATTAGCTGTTAGCTATTCACTAATTATACCATAATCAAAAAAGGGCAGGTAGTGGTCAGGCTCATCCATTCGTGATATAATATAACATCAGTTAATTTTTTTTGGAAAGGATGGCCGGGAAGATGGAAGAACAAGCCCGTCAGCTATTGACAGCTTTAGAGGATGCAGGCTTTGAAGCTTATATCGTCGGCGGTGCCGTGCGCGACCTGCTCATGGGGAAAGAACCGCACGACTATGATATCGCTACCTCTGCCCGGCCTGATGATATCCGGGCCGTCGCCGCCAAAGAGGACTGGCACACCGTCGAAATCCATGGCGAAGCTTTTGGCATCGTCGTCGTCGTCATTGCCGGTCAGACCTTTGAAGTAGCGACTTTCCGCGGCGAGGCTTATGGCGAGGATAGCCACCGGCCGGATACGGTCTGGTATGCCGATACATTGCGCGAAGATGTCTTGCGCCGCGATTTTACCGTCAATGCCATGGCCATGGATTGCCGTGGCGATATTTACGATTACGTCGGCGGGCAGAAGGATTTGCGCAAGAAACGGCTGGTCACCGTCGGTGACCCGATCCGCCGTTTCCAGGAAGACGCGCTGCGCTTGTTCCGGGCCTGCCGCTTTGCGGGACAGCTCGATTTCATGGCCTCGAAGGACCTGGTTAAAGCCATGCCTCAGGCCTTTGGCCGCGTCTCCGGTCTGTCTCTGGAACGGGTCGTCAACGAAATGGACCGTCTCATGGTCACGCCAGCGGCGTACCGGGGACTGGACATCCTCGTCCGTACCGGCCTCGGCGCCTGCTCGTGCCGCCAGAAGGTGAACGGCTGCTATGAAGCCGTCCCCATCCTGCCGGAATTGAGCCACCTGCCCGACACGCCGCAGTCGAAACCGTTCCATCTCTTCGATGCCTGGGTACATACCTTGGCGACTGTCGCCAACACGCCGCCGAATCTGACCATCCGATATGCGGCGTTGTTTCACGATGTCGCCAAAGGCCTGCCCGGTATCCGCGGTGTCCACAAGGGCCGCTATACCGATTACGGCCATGATGCCAAGGGAGCGGAACTGGCCGAAGCCATCCTGCTGCGCTGGCACAAGAAACCGGCTTTTGCCCAGCGCGTGGCCTGGCTGGTCAAGACGCACATGAAATTCCATTTCTTTGCCAATACAGCCGAAGGCGACGTCGAGAAGTGGCTGCGTCATGAAGCCCTCGATGGGCCTTTCCATCGGACAGAAGAACTCGTCGAAGCCGTCGGCCAGGCTACGGCCGTGGCCTGCGGTGATATTTTAGGCTGCGGTCATGCCGATGCCAGTACGGAAGGAACTGAATCTTTCGGGGCCTACATGGCCATGCTGGCTGCGGCCATGCCAGTCAGCACCAAAGATCTGCACTATGACCGGCGGATTCCCGACACCTGCGGCCGCCGCACGGGCGACTGCCTGCGGATCCTTTTGAAGCGGGTCCAGAACCAGGACCTGGAGAACGATGCCGATGTACTGGCCGACGCAGCCCGGCGCTGGATGAAGCGCCATGAAGGGGAAGGGAATCATGAATAAGAATGAAAAGACCCTGACTCATCGCATTTGCACCCGCATGGTTGGCTGTATGGCGTTTTTTGCATTCATCGGCTTTTGCACAGTAGGCCGATTGTTTATAGAACAAGTCATCCATCACGATAAAAATGTAGCTGCTGCCCAGGAACAGAGCCAGGTCGAACGGAACCTGCAATCGCCGCGGGGCATGATTCTCGACCGCAATGGCAAGGTCCTGGCCATCAGCGAGATGTCCAAATCCCTCTATGCCGACCCGACCATGCTCAATGAAGATCCGGCCATGGTAGCCGATTTGCTGGCGCCTTATCTCCGCATTCCGAAGGATGAAATCGAACGGCGCCTGAAAGAGGATACGGCTTTCGTCTGGCTCGACCGCCAGATGGACCACGAAAAATATGAAGCTGTCGAATCGCTCATCAAGGAAGAAAAGCTGCACGGCCTGGCTTTCCGCGATGAAAACCGCCGTTTCTATCCGAACGGTTCAATGGCGGCCCAGGTCATCGGTTTCGTCGGCGAAAATGACCATGGCCTGGAAGGCCTGGAAATGATGCTGGATGATGAAATCCGCGGCAGCAAACAGACTTTCCGCCTGCAGACGGATAACCATAATATCCCTGTCTTTTCGTCAGCTCTGGAACGGATCCTGCCCAACAAGGAACGGTCTGTCTGCCTGACCTTGGACAGCACCATCCAGTATATTGCCGAAAAAGGACTGGATGGCATCATGGCCCGCAGCCATCCGGATGGGGCTTCGATTATCGTCATGAATCCCAAGACCGGTGAAATCCTGGCCATGGCCAGCCGGCCTACGTATGACCCTAATGATTACAGCAAAGGCAATAAAGAATCCTACAAGAACCGGGCCGTCGTCAACGTCTACGAACCGGGGTCGACCTTCAAGCCCCTCATGGCCGCTGCCGCCCTGGATTCGGGGAAATGGCACATCGGCGATGTCTATCACGATACGGGCTCCGTCCACGTCGCCGACCGGACGATTTACAACTGGGACCACAAGGGCATGGGCGACGTGACCTTGCGGGAAATCATCATGTATTCCATCAATACCGGCATGGCCCACGTTGCCGTGACGACAGGCGGCAAGACGCTGACTGACTACGCCCGCCGCTTTGGCTTCGGGACAATTACGGGCATCGAATTATCCGGTGAACAAGAAGGCATCCTGTTCGACCCCGATAAGATGTCTATCGTCGACACGGCTACGATGGGAATCGGGCAGAGCGTTGCCGTCACGCCCCTTCAAATGGTACAGGCCTTTAGCGCCATTGCCAATGAAGGCCACATGATGAAGCCCTTCCTGGTCAAAGAAATCGATAATCCTGACGGTTCCATTTATAAAAAGACAGAACCGACGGAAGTGGGGCAGCCCATCAATGCCGGGACAGCTGAAACAATCAGCAAGTTCATGGGCGAAGAAGTGGCCATCGGTGGCGGCCAGAGCGCTAAAATCGAAGGTTATCGCTTTGGCGGCAAGACCGGCACGGCCCAGAAGAAGACCGAAGACAGCACGGGTTACGCCGAAGGCCAGTATGTCGGCTCCTTCATCGGCTTTGGTCCCTTGGAAGACCCGCAGTTCCTGGTCCTCATCGTCGTCGATGACCCGAAGGGCGTCTACTACGGCGCTCAGGTCGCTGCGCCGGTCTTTAAAGAAATGATGACCGAAATCGTCCGTATGAAGGGCATCCGTCCGACCGAAGCGATGGCCAAGAAACCGCTGGGGCCCGTCGTCATGACGCCGTCCCATGCCATTCCGCCTGTCCACATTTCCAGTGATGGCGTCCTCATGCCGTCTTTCATCGGATGGAGTACGAGGGAAGTCAATGACTGGCTCAATGAAGCGGGCTTAGGCTTTATCCCCAAGGGGATGGGGAAAGCCATCCAGCAATCGCCGCAGGCGGGAAGTTATGCACCGCAGGGCAGTAATGTCACCGTTATTTTCAAACGGAATCCATAGAACAACAGGGGGAACTAGTTATGCAATTACTCAACGGCCGGGAAGTGGCCGCATTTCATCGCGAACGGGTGGAACGCCGCCTGGCCGATATACAGGAAGAACTCCATATCCAGCCGGAACTGGCCATTATCCTCGTCGGGGATGATGCGCCGTCGGCCATGTATGCCAGATCCATGCAGAAGACGGCCCGGGCTGTCGGCTTGAAGGCTGAAATCTATCAGGAACCGGATTCCATCAGTGAAGTAGAGCTTTTATCGCTCATCGATAAGCTCAACGAACAGGCTTCTGTCTTCGGCATCCTGCCCATGATGCCTTTACCGCGCCACTTGAACAGCCAGCGCATCATTGACTGCATCGACCCGAAAAAAGACGTCGATGGCCTGACCGATGTCAACATCGCCCATTTATATACGGGACGGCCTGGGTTCGTGCCCTGTACGCCGCGGGCTGTCATTGCCATCCTCGACTATTACCATATTTCTCTGAGTGGCAAGGATGTAGCCATCATCGGCCGCAGCAACGTCGTCGGGAAACCGCTGGCCCAGCTCTGCCTGAACCGCAACGCTACGGTCACGCACTGTCATACGCGCACGAAAGACCTGAAAGCCGTCTGCCGCCGGGCAGACCTGGTCATCGCCGCTGCCGGGAGAGCCGGCTTAGTGACAGGCGATATGATAAAACCCGGTGCTGTAGTCATCGATGTCGGTATCAACCGTGTCGATGGCAAGACCGTCGGTGACGTCGCTTTTGATGAAGCGGCCGCCGTGGCCGGGGCTGTGACGCCCGTGCCGGGCGGTGTTGGCGCCGTGACGACGATGATGGTACTGGAAAACGTCGTCTGCGGCATCGCCCGGACAGAAACTATTTTATAAAAGTGAGGGAGTAATCTATGCATATCTTAGATAATTTCATGATTCATTATTTACGTCGCTTCGATAAACATTGCTTTACGGTACAACTTCACGACAAGACCTACACCATTGGCGAAGGCCAGCCGTTGTTCAACGTTATTATTCACAAAGACATTCCCAAAAAGGAATTGCTGGCGTCGACGTCGCTGGCATTGGGCGAAGCCTACATGCGCAAGGATGTCGAAATTGAAGGCGATTTGTTCACAGCTCTTCGCTGCTTCTTATCCCAGACGAGCCAGTTCTCGCTGGATAAATCCTTGTTCAAACGCATCCTCTATCCGTCGGAATCGAAATCGGCCCAGAAGAAACAGGTTTCGTCCCACTACGACTTGGGCAACGACTTCTATGCCAAATGGCTCGATCCGTCCATGAGCTATTCCTGCGCCTACTTCAAGAATGAAGACGACAGCCTCGAACAGGCTCAGCACAATAAAGTACACTATATCCTGGAAAAACTCTACCTCAAAGAAGGCATGACCCTCCTCGATATCGGCTGCGGCTGGGGCTACCTGCTCATCGAAGCCGCCAAGAAATACGGCGTCAAAGGCTATGGCTGCACGCTCAGTAAAGAACAATGGAAAAAAGGCCAGGAACGGATTGAAAAACTGGGCCTCCAGGACCTGGTACAGATCGACCTCATCGACTACCGTGATCTCGTCGCCGAAGGCCGCCAGTACGACCGCATCGTCAGTGTCGGCATGCTGGAACACGTCGGCCGCTCAAACTATCCGCTGTACATGGAAACAGCCAGCCACCTCTTGAAGGACGGCGGCATGTTCCTGCTCCATTACATCAGCGGCCACGACGAAAGCATTGGCAACCCGTGGATGCGTAAATACATCTTCCCGGGCGGAACCTTGCCGTCGCTCCGTGAAATCGTCAGCCTCGCTTACGACAATGACTTCCAGGTCATCGACGTCGAAAGCCTGCGCCGCCACTACTATAAGACCCTCATGTGCTGGTTCAATAACTTCCAGAACGTCCGCGATGAAGTCATCGCTGCCCGCGGCGAAGAATTCGCCCGCATGTGGGACCTTTACCTCTGCGGCTGCGCCGTATCCTTCTACATCGGCAACATCGACATCCACCAGCTCCTCATGACCAAAGGCACCAAGAACGACCTGCCCATGACCCGTTGGTACTAGTAGGGAACGCCATGTAGGGGACGCCCAGAGGGCGTCCCGCAGGTCGCAGGCCGCAGGCCGCAGTTCGCAGTTCGCAGTTCGCAGGTCGCAGGAGCGTCCCGCGGCTCCCCTGATAGTGTAGGGGACGCCATGTAGGGGACGCCCAGAGGGCGTCCCGCAGGTCGCAGACCGCCGTCCGCAGGCCGCAGTTCGCAATTCGCAATTCACAATTCACAGGGGCGTCCCGCGGCTCCCCTGATAGGGGAGCTGGCCGCCGAAGGCGGTCTGAGAGGTTGCTCATCCACTACAAACTAATACTCAAAAAGGGACTGTCGCACATGCGACAGCCCCTTTTTTGTAAACTGACCACGTACCCATAGGCGGGCCGCCCTTTGGGACGGCCCCTACGAACCACGAGCCACGAACCACTTTTACTCTCCTATATGCGCGTAAAACGTATAACTACAACTGCTTTGATGATAAAATAGCATAAATAGTATGCTTGACTTTTATATCTACAACGGCTATACTAAAAGTACAGAAAGCGTTAAACGTTATACGAATCCCGGATGAATTATCTTTGAATAGCAGAAAAGGGGAGTGTCTCTTATGATTAAACAGATCGTGAAAACCTTAGACGGCAACGAAGCAGCTGCTGACGTTGCGTATAACTTTACTGAAGTCGCTACGATTTACCCGATTACCCCGTCGTCGCCGATGGCAGAACACGTCGACGTCTGGTCGGCCAATGGCCGCAAGAACCTCTTCGGCCAACCCGTCAAATTAGTCGAAATGCAGTCTGAAGCCGGCGCTATCGGTGCCGTCCACGGCGCTTCGGAAACGGGCAGCCTCTGTTCGTCCTTTACGGCATCGCAGGGCCTGATGCTGATGATTCCGGTCATGCACCGCCTGTCGGGCGAACTGAAACCGGTCGTCCTGCATATCGCCGCCCGTACCGTCGGGACCCACACCATGTCCATCTTCGGCGACCATTCCGACGTCATGGGCTGTCGCAACACGGGCTGGGCTATGCTCTGCAGTGCCAGCGTCCAGGAATGTGCCGACCTGGCAGCCGTTGCCCATCTGTCGACCATCAAAGGCCGCGTGCCGCTTATGCACTTCTTCGATGGCTTCCGTACATCCCACGAAATCCAGAAGATCAAGATGCTGCCGGCTGAAGAACTGGGCAAACTCATCGACCGCGATGCCCTCTATCATTTCAAACACACCGGTCTGAACCCGGAACATCCGGTCATGCGCAGTACCGTTACCAATCCGGATATGTTCTTCCAGTCCCGCGAAGCCAATAACCCCTGGTACCAGCGCCTGCCCTATATCGTCCAGGACTACATGGACCAAATCAGCGAACTGACGGGCCGTCCGTACCACCTCTTCGATTACTACGGCGCTCCTGACGCAGAACACGTCGTCATCGCCATGGGTTCTGTCACCGGTGCCATCCAGGAAACTATCGACAAGCTCTGCAAAGAAGGCAAGAAAGTCGGCTTCATCCAGGTCCATCTCTATCGTCCGTTCTCGCTGGAACACTTCATGAAAGCCATGCCTGACACGGTCCGCACGATTACCGTCATGGACCGCACGAAAGAACCGGGCGCCCTGGGCGAACCGCTCTACGAAGATGTCTGCGCAGCCATGTCCCACGTCAAACAGGACGTCACCGTCCTGGCCTGCCGCTATGGCCTGTCGTCGAAAGACGTGCCGCCGGCATCGATAAACGCCGTCTTCACCAACATGGATTCGCTCCAGCCGAAGAACCACTTCACCTTGGGCATCATCGACGACGTTACTCATCATTCCCTGGCCGACGTACCTATCACGGTCGACACGGAAGGGACCATCAGCTGCAAGTTCTGGGGCTTTGGTTCGGACGGCACGGTTGGCGCCAACAAGAACTCCATCAAAATCATCGGCGACAACACGGATATGTATGTCCAGGCTTACTTTGAATACGATACCAAGAAATCCGGCGGCGTCACCAAGTCGCACCTGCGCTTTGGCAAGAACCCGATCCGGGCTACGTACTATATCAAATCGGCGGACTTCCTGGCCTGCCATAAACAGGCCTACATGGGGACTTACGATATTGTCAGTGAAATCAAGGACGGCGGCATCTTCCTGCTCAACTGCAGCTGGGATAAAGATGACGTCGCCAGCCACCTCAGCAATAAAGTAAAACGCCAGCTCGCATCCAAGCACGTCCGCTTCTATATCATCAATGCGACCAAGATTGCCGAAGAAATCGGCCTGGGCAGCAACCGCACCAATACGGTCCTGCAGGCAGCTTTCTTTAAACTGGCCAACATCCTGCCTATCGACGACGCCGTGAAATACATGAAAGACGCCATTGCCAAGACCTATCTGGCCAAAGGCGAACAAGTCATCGCCATGAACCAGGCTGCCGTCGACCGTGGCATTTCGGATATCGTCGAAGTTACCGTACCGGAAGCATGGAAGGATTTGCCGTCCGATCCCGTCGTCGAAGATACCCGCGATATTCCGGAATTCATCAAGAAAGTTGTTGAACCGGCTAACCTGCAGCTCGGTGATACCATTCCGGTCAGTGAATTCGTTCCCTATGCCGACGGTTCCTACCCCCTGGGCACGACGAAATATGAAAAACGCGGCATCGCATCGACCGTTCCTGAATGGGACATGGAAAAATGCGTCCAGTGTAACCGCTGCTCCCTGGTCTGCCCGCACGCCGCTATCCGCCCGTATCTGGTAACGGCTGACGAAAAAGCCAAGGCTCCGGCTGACTTCAAGACCAAGAAAGCCATCGGCAAGGGCCTGGAAGACTATGAATTCCGCATCCAGGTTTCGCCGCTCGACTGCTACAGCTGCAGTGCCTGCGTCAATGCCTGCCCGGCTCAGGCCCTGACCATGAAACCGCTGGAAACGCAGCGTCATGAAAGCGCTGACTGGGATTATGCCCAGACACTCCCTGAAAAACATACGACCCTCGATAAATTCTCCGTCAAAGGCAGCCAGTTCCATCAGCCGCTCCTCGAATTCAACGGCGCCTGTGCAGGCTGTACGGAAACGGCATACATGAAAATCCTGACCCAGCTCTTCGGGCCGCGCATGATCGTCGCCAACGCTACGGGCTGTACCCAGGCTTGGGGCTCGGCAATGCCCAGCATCCCGTACACGACGAACTGCGAAGGCTTCGGGCCGGCCTGGTCGAACTCGGTCTTTGAAGACAACGCAGAATTCGCCCTCGGCATGTCCCTGTCCATGGAACAGCAGCGCGATGCTATCCGCATCAAATCGGAAGAACTCATGGGCCTGACTGACGGTGCTCTCCACGATGCCATCAAAGCCTGGATCGATTCCATCGGCGTGGCTAACGAAGGCGAAGTCACGGAAGGTATCAGCCGGACGTATATCAAAGAATTGATGGCCGCTCATCTCACCGGCCGGGCTGCGGACCTGCAGAAAGAAATCCTGGCTCATAAAGAACACATCATCAAGAAGACCATCTGGATGTATGGCGGCGACGGCTGGGCTTACGATATCGGTTACGGCGGCTTGGACCACGTCCTGGCTATGAACGCCAACGTCAATATCATGCTCGTCGACACGGAAGTCTACTCCAACACCGGCGGTCAGTCGTCGAAAGCAACGCCAATCGGTGCTGTTGCCCAGTTCGCTGCATCGGGCCGCAAGTTCAACAAGAAAGACTTGGGCCGCCTGCTCATGACCTATGGCCATATCTATATCGCCCAGGTCGCCCTCGGCGCCGACCCGAACCAGCTCATCAAAGCCATCAAAGAAGCAGAAGCCTACAATGGCCCGTCCATCATCATCGCCTATGCACCGTGCATCAACCACGGCATCAAAGGCGGCATGGGCAACGCCCAACACGAAATGAAACGCGCCGTAGACTGCGGTTACTGGCACCTCTATCGCTATAACCCACTGCTCAAAAAAGAAGGCAAGAACCCCTTCATCCTCGACTCCAAAGAACCGCAGCAGTCTTTCCGCGAATACCTCATGGGCGAAACGAGATACGCTGCCCTGACGAGAACCTTCCCGGACATCGCCGAAGAACTCTTTGCCAAGGCCGAAGAATTTGCTAAGAAGAAATACGAAACTTATAAGGAATTGGCTGACAAATAGGTAAAACACGCTAATGCCATATACACACCCGAAAACAGGACTGCCGAAAAGGCGGCCCTGTTTTCGTATACTCGGACTCCGATGCGGCAGAGCCGCAACAGATTCAAAATAAGGATGTTCTTGGTGATTAAAAAGCAACCTCTCAGTCAGCTGGTGCTGACAGCTCTCCTATGAGGAGAGCCATTGGGAAAGCCTCCCCTCATAGGGGAGGTGGCCGTCAGGCCGGAGAGGTTGCAGTAAAAGGAGGTTCTATGAAAACGCTTCCCTATTCTAAAGAAAATATATCATTTGCCCGTTCATTAAGGAAAAATATGACCAAAGAAGAACGTCACTTATGGTATGATTTTTTACGGACGTATCCAGTAAAATTTTATAAACAACGACGAATTGGTAATTATATTGCCGATTTCTATTGCAAAGAAGCAGGTCTCGTCATCGAATTAGACGGTGGGCAGCACTACGATGAAGCCGGTATGGAGTCAGATCAGGAACGGACAGCTGTATTGGAATCCTATGGATTGACGGTCATCCGTTTTACCAATTTGGATATCCATAAAAATTTTAGCGGAGTTTGCCAAACTATTCATCAATACGTCAATGAGCATAAAGGATGTTCCTGGTGATAAAAAAGCAACCTCTCAGTCAGCTGGCGCTGACAGCTCTCCTATGAGGAGAGCCATGGGAAAGCCTCCCCTCATAGGGGAGGTGGCCGCCAGGCCGGAGAGGTTGTCTTTCAAATCCTCCTTTTTTTGTGATAAAATAAAAGAAAAAAAGCAGGTGATAGTGTGAAGAGAATATGGCTCATCCGTCATGGCGAAAGCATTGCCAATGCCGGCGAAGCGACGCAGGATCATCGCAATATTCCCTTGTCGGAATTGGGGCTCAAGCAGGCGCAGGCCTTGGCCTTACAGATTCCTAGAAAGCCGGATCTAATCGTCACGTCGCCGTATCTTCGGGCGCAGCAGACGGCCATGTGTACGATCGGGCGGTTTCCCGATACGGTGACGGGGATTTGGGATTGTGTCCATGAATTTGTTTATTTGGCACCGGCGACGTGTGTCGGGACGACATCGCAGCAGCGGCGGCCGCGGGTCATCAATTATTGGCGCAAACTCGACCCGGACTATGTCGACGGCGAAGGGGCGGAAAGCTATCGCCAGCTCATCGGGCGCATTGAACGGACTTTATCTCTGCTGCAGCGGCGGCCGGAACAATTCATCCTGGTCTTTACGCACGCCCAGTTTATCCGCAACCTGCTCTTGGTCTATGAAAATCCGGGCAGGCCCGTAGAAGAATACATGGCCGCTTTCCGCCGCAGCCGCCCGGTTCACAATGGACAGATTGTAGAAATCACGATGTAAAGGAGAAATCACCATGGAATTACAATATGGACCCAATAAAATCTGGATGGAAAATGAAGCAGGGACGGTCGTAGCTGAAGTAGACTTCGTCGAACGAGAAGACGGCAATTACGACATCGTCCATACCTTTGTCGACGACAGCCTGCGTGGCCAAGGTGCCGCAGCCAAACTCGTCAAGGCCGCAGCCGACGAAATCCGGCGGCGCCACAAAAAAACGGCCACCAGCTGCTCCTACGCCGACGCCTGGTTCCGCCGCCACAAAGACGAACAGGATTTACTTGGATAATCAGGACGAGAATCTACTTGATTTATCACAGTTTCGCCAGAAGACTCCTTCCTCTTAGGTAGGGGATGAATGGCGATGGATTTCGCAGGTTCGATGCCTGCGAAATCCACCCTATGTCTTTTCCATCTTAGCCTTTTCACTTCGTCTACGGTATAATGGTAGATAACAGAGGAGGTGAATCCCAGATGTACTTGACGCAATCGAATGTCATCCGCGGCTT
>CABQJB010000036.1 GCA_902464195.1 uncultured Megasphaera sp. | reverse complement strand
ATATAAAGATGAATATTTCTCTTTATGAATAAGGATGATTGCTATGGAAAAAGTAGGATTGCTTGCCGGTGTCGGCAAACTGCCTGTAGAATTTATGCGCGCTGCCAAACAGCTGGGTCACGAAGTCGTCGTCATCGCCGTCGTCAGTGATGTCGAACCGGAACTGGCTGCTGAAGCCGATGCATATTATGAAATCAATGTCGCCAAACTGGATAAGGTCATCAAGACCTTAAAGAAAAATGGTGTCGCCAAAGTGACCATGATTGGCAAGGTCACCAAGGAGATCCTCTTCAAAGGCTTGAAGTTCCCTGACTGGCGGGCTATCAAGCTGCTGGCAAAATTGCGCAACCGCAAAGACGATACGATTATGCTGGCCATCGTCGAAGAACTGGCCAAAGATGGCCTGGAAGTCGTTGACCAGACGCTGTACCTGAAGCCCCTCATGCCGTCTTGCGGTGTCTTGTCGCGCCGTAAACCGACGGCTTCGGAAGAAGATGACATCCGCTTCGGTTTCGTCACGGCCAAGGCCATGGGTGGCATGGACATCGGCCAAACCGTCGTCGTCAAGAACAAAGCCGTCATGGCTGTCGAAGCCATCGAAGGGACCGATGCCTGCATCCGCCGCGGCGGCGCCCTGGGAAGGGAAAAATCCGTCGTCGTCAAAGTGGCCAAGCCAAATCAGGATCCGCGTTTCGATGTGCCGGCCGTGGGCAAGCAGACTATCTTGTCCATGATTGAAAGCCAGTGCAATGTCCTGGCCATGGAAGCCGGCCGGACGCTCTTCGTTGAACAGGACGAAGTCCTGGACCTGGCCAACCGCCACGATATCTGTATCTGTGCTGTCGATAAGAATTTTTAGGAGAGCCTATGAAAATCATGTTTTCTGCTGGTGAGGCGTCAGGTGACCTGCACGGGGCCAACCTGGCCCGGTCTCTACGGGAACTGGATCCGCAGATCGAACTGCTCGGCATGGGCGGTAAGGAAATGGCAGCGGCCGGCGTCGACATCGTCTACGACATCAAGAACTTAGGCGTCATCGGCGTCGGGGAAATCATCCGCAAGATTCCCTTTTTCTTCCGCCTCCGCGATTTCCTCGTCGATACGATGCGTAAAGAAAAGCCCGACGTACTGGTCTGCATCGACTACCCGGGCTTCAATATGCGCCTCATCAAGGCGGCCAAAGCGGCGGGCATTCCCGTCGTCTATTATATCCTGCCGACCATCTGGGCCTGGCATAAGAGCCGCGGCAAGACCATTGCCAAGTATACAGACCTGGCCATTTCGCTCTTTCCCTTTGAGGCCAAGATGTATGAGGATATGGGGACGAACGTCATCTATGCCGGCCATCCCCTGGTCGATACGGTCCACGCGACCATGAGCCGCCGCGAAGCCTTCGCTCATTTCGGCCTGGACGAACGGAAAAAGACAGTTCTCCTCATGCCGGGCAGCCGGGTCCAGGAAGTACGCGGTCTCCTGCCGTGTATGCTGGAAGCGGCCAAGCTCATCCGCAAGGAGGCAGGGGACGTCCAGTTCATCCTGCCCAAAGCGTCGACCATCGACGAAGGCCTCCTCGATGAAATCATCCAGGCGTCGGGCGTCGCCGTCACGGTAGGCGAAGAAAAGGTATATGATATGATGAACCTCAGTACGGCAGCCATTGCGGCTTCGGGGACAGCGACGCTGGAAACGGCCCTCATGGGCCTGCCGACGCTTCTCGTTTACCGTGTCAACCGCCTGACCTACTGGTTATCGAAAGTCCTGGTCCATATCGACAGCATCGGCCTGCCGAACATCATCATGGGCCATCGGGTCATCCCTGAACTGTGGCAGGATGAGGTGACGCCGGAAAACATCGCTGCCGCCATGGTGCCTATGATCACCGATAAGGTGCACCGTGAAGCATTGCACGAATCCCTGGCGGCTGTCCGCCGCACGATGGGGGAACCCGGTGCTGTCCAGCGGACGGCCCAGGCTATCTTAGATTTTGCAAGAGAAAGAGGTGCCCATGAAGCAATACAATAGTTGGCAAAGTTATAAGAGATTATTAATGTTCATCAAGCCGTACAAGATGCGCCTCGTCGTCGCCGTCATCTGTATGGCCCTGTCCGGGGCGAGCAACGTCGTCGTCCCGTGGCTCATCAAGGACGTCATCGATAAGGTCCTGGCCAATAAGGATATCTACACGCTGAACCTCATCGTCATCGGTATCCTGGTCCTCTTCCTGCTCCGCGGGTTCTTCTACTTCGGCCAGAAATACCTCATGAGTTTCGTCGGCCAGAAAATCGTCAACGATATCCGCGAAACCTTGTACCGCCACTTGCAGACCCTGTCCCTGTCGTACTTCGACAAGCACAAGACGGGTAACATCATGAGCAACCTGACCAATGACGTCACGGCTTTGCAGACGGCCATTGCAGGCAATCTCATTTCCTTCGTCCAGGAAGCGGTCATCCTCGTCGGCTCCCTGGGGTCCATGCTCTTCCTCTACTGGAAGCTGACCCTCTTGACCTTGGTCATCGTTCCCCTCGTCGTCTTTACGATCAACTTCTTCGGCTCCCGCCTGCGCCGGGCCGGGCACGACGTTCAGGGCAAGATGGCCGATATTACGTCGCTTTTGGAAGAGGCCATTTCGGGAATCCGCATCATCCGCTCCTTTAACCGTGAAGACTTTGAAATCCGCCGCTTCATGGTCCAGAACGACCGTAACTTCTGGGCTCTCATGACGACAACCAAACTGACGGCCCTGCTGACGCCGTTCATCCAGTTCTTCGCAGCCATCGCTGTCACGGGCATCATCTGGTACGGCGGCATGAGCGTCATCAACGGCGAAATGACGGCCGGCGCCCTCATCGCTTTCCTCATCTACGCCATCAACCTGGCCAACCCGGTCCGCCGCATCAGCGAAATCTACGGCGATATCCAGAAATCCCTGGCTGCTGCCGACCGCGTCTTTGAAACCATCGACACTGAACCGGATGTCAAGGAAAAGCCGGACGCCATCGTCCTGCCGCCGGTCAAAGGGGAAGTCGAATTCAACCACGTCTCCTTTGCCTATGATCAAGACCACCCGGCCCTGACCGATTTCAATTTGAAAGTCGCTCCCGGTGAAGTCGTCGCCCTCGTTGGCCCCAGCGGTGCCGGTAAATCGACGGTAGCCAACTTGCTGCCCCGTTTCTACGATGTCACGGGCGGCAGCCTGACCATCGACGGCATTGACGTCCGCGACGTCACCTTCTCGTCCCTGCGCCAGCAGATCGGCCTGGTCCCGCAGGAAACGATGCTCTTCAATGCGACGGTCCGGGAGAACATCCTCTACGGCCGCCTCGATGCGACAGACGAAGAAGTCGTCGCTGCTGCCAAGGCTGCCAATGCCCATGATTTCATCCGGGAACTGCCCGGCGGCTACGAAGCCCTCGTCGGCGACCGCGGCAGCTCCTTGTCCGGCGGCCAGCGTCAGCGTATCGCCATTGCCCGGGCCATCCTCAAGAACCCGCGCATCCTCATCCTCGATGAAGCGACGTCGGCCCTGGATACGGAAAGCGAAAAAATCGTCCAGGCTGCCCTGGACCGCCTCATGGAAGGCCGCACGGCCGTCGTCATCGCTCATCGCCTGAGCACGGTCCGCAATGCCGACAATATCGTCGTCATTGACCACGGCCGCATCGTCGAAGAAGGGACCCACGATGAACTGCTGGCGAAAGACGGTCTCTATGCCCATCTCTATGCCGTACAATTCAACGATACTACGGAAGAAACAGCGACAGAAGGTTGATTGTGATGAAGAATCTAAAATCGCACCCCATGTACTGGCTGTATAATATCCTGCTTCTCATTTATTGGGCTACGCTCATTCCCATGCTCATTTACCGGCTCATCCGGGAAGAAGGATTTTATCAGCGCATCAAACAGAGTATCGGCTTCTTGCCGGAAGAATTAAAAGATAAAATATCCAATCGCCATGCCATCTGGGTCCACGCCGCATCGGTCGGGGAAATCGTCGCGGCCAGCCCGATTGTCCGGGAAATGCGCAAGACCCATCCCGACGAAGTCATCATCGTCTCCGTCGTCACGGCGACGGGCTTCCGCATGGCCCATCAGATCATCAAGGGCGCCGACGGGATTCTCTATTTTCCGCTGGACCTGCCGTATCTGACCAACCGCATCTTGACCATCGTCAACCCTCAGGCCATCGTCCTGGTAGAAACGGAAATCTGGCCGAATTTCCTGCGCATCGCCGCGGACAAGCATATCCCGGTCATGATGATGAACGGCCGCATCAGCCAGCGCAGTGCCGTCCGTTACCGCATGATCACTTTCTTTACGCGCCGCGTCTTGTCGACGATCCGCATGTTCTGCATGCAGAGCCGCATCGATGCCCAGTATATCATCGATATCGGCGCCGATCCCAATAAGGTCATCGTCACGGGCAATACCAAGTATGACCAGACTTATGGCATCGTCACGGAAGCCGAAAAGAAGCGCTTCCTCCACGAACTGGGCTTTGCCGAAGGGACGTATCCCATCATGATCGCCGGCAGTACCCACAAAGGGGAGAACGGCTCGGTCTACAAGGCCTTCGTCAAGATACGGGACCATTTCCCGGAAGCCAAATTGATCATTGCTCCGCGCTATATCTATCAGGCCGACCTCATCATCGACGAAGGCATCAAGCACGGCGTCACCATGGTCAAGCGCAGCGATATGAAGGCCGGGAAACCGATCCGGCCCGAATACGACGGCGTCATCCTCGATACCATCGGTGAACTGGGCCGCGTTTACAGTCTGGGCGACCTCATCTTCGTCGGTGGCAGCCTGGCCCACATCGGCGGCCATAATATCCTGGAACCGGCAGCTCATGGCAAGCCCATCGTCGTCGGTCCCAATATGTTCAACTTCGTCGAAATCTTCGACCTCCTCAGCAGCCGCGGCGCCTGCGTCATGGTCAAGAATGAAAAGGAATTCATCGACACCTGCCTGGATATCCTCATCCATCCGGACCGGGCCGAAGCCATGAAGCGCAGCTGCATCGAAGTTGTCCAGGAAAATCAGGGGGCTACGCGCAAGAACCTGGAACAGCTGCAGAAGATGCTCGACGACGTCCACGGCGGGAGGTGAGTCCATGGCTTTGCGAAACTGGGGGATAGCCTATTTCCATTACCTGACCGGAACTGGCTCTCATCACTGCTGGGACTGGCCGGCCCTGGCCCTGCTGCGCGGTGCTGCCTGGCTCTACCGCAAAGGCGTTCTGGCCAAGTATCATGCTATTGCTGACCACCCGGAACGGCAGGAACACGTGCCGGCCGTCGTCATCAGCCTGGGCAACATCACCGTCGGCGGGACGGGCAAGACGCCGACAGCATGCATGCTGGCCCGGCACCTGCAATCCCAGGGCTGGCGCGTCGCCCTGCTCAACCGGGGCTACCGCTCCCAGAGCGAAGCAGGCGGCGCCGTCGTCATGTCTGATGGACAGCACGTCCTGCTATCGGCCGAAGAAGGCGGCGATGAAGCCTGCCTCATGGCCTGCAGCCTGCCAGGCATACCCGTCCTGGTCGGCCGCAAGCGGGCTCTCGGCGGCCGCCTGGCCGTTGAACGCTTCGGGACGCAGGTCCTCATCCTCGACGATGGCTTCCAGCACTGGCAGCTGTACCGCGATTTGGACATCGTACTCATCGACGGGACCAATCCTTTTGGCAACGGCCATGTCCTGCCGCGGGGTATCCTGCGGGAGCCCATGGAGCAGCTTGGCCGGGCTGATGCCTTCATCATCACCAAGCGCGACCAGATTGCAGAGCACCAGGCCAAGGCCATCATCGCCAAGCTGCGTCAGTACAACCCGGCCGCGCCGGTGGCCATGGCCATCCACAAGCCATCGTCGTGCCTGGCCTTTGCCGCCTGGTATGACGGAAAGGGCCATGGTGCCGGGTCCTTGCAGCCTGACGGCCGGTCTGTCCTGGCCGTATCGGCCCTGGGGAACCCGGCTTCCTTTGAACGGACCCTGACCGATGCGGGCTTCACCGTAGCCGGATCCATCCGCTATGAAGACCATCACCATTACAGCCGCGACGATATCCGCCATATGGCCGCCAGGGCCGCCGAAACGGGCTGCCTCCTGGTGACGACGGAAAAGGATGCCGTCAAACTGCCGGCTCCGCTGATCAAAGAATACGACCTGCCGCTGTACGTCTTGAGCATTACCATTGAATTTACAGCAGGGCAGGAACAGATAGATACGATTTTGCAAGCAGTATTGGAGGATAAACTATGAACTTTGTATGCATCATCCCATCGCGCTATGCATCGACGCGCCTGCCGGGCAAGCCGCTGTGCGATATTGCCGGCAAACCGATGGTACAGCGCGTCTATGAACAGGCTGCCAAGGCCTCGAAGCTGACGGCTGTCGTCGTCGCCGTAGATAACCCGAAAGTCTATGATACGGTTGTCACCTTCGGCGGTCATGCCGTCATGACACGCGAAGATCACGCCAACGGCACGGACCGCCTGGCTGAAGCTGTCGGTCATTTTCCCGATGCCGACGTCATCGTCAACGTCCAGGGTGATGAACCGCTTATCGCACCGGACGTCATCGACGACCTGTGCCGGGCCTTTGAAGTGGAACCGGACCTGACCATGGCGACCGTCGCTGCGCCTTTGCAGGAAGACGAATACGACGACCCGAGCGCCGTCAAAGTCGTCCTCAATCAGAAGGATGAAGCCATGTATTTTTCGCGCTCCCTCATCCCGTATCCGCGCCATTCCTTTGAAGAAGGGGGCATCCAGCCGTATAAGCATATCGGTATCTATGCCTATCGCCGCGATTTCCTCCTGCAATACGCGGCCATGGAACAGACGCCGGCAGAAAAAGTCGAGTCCCTGGAACAGTTGCGGGTTCTCGAAAATGGTTATAAGATAAAAGTAATAAAGACTCATCACCAATTCATCGGCATCGATACGCCGGATGACCTGGAACACATCCGCCGTTATTTTGCCGAATCTGCTCATAAAGGGGAATAGACTATGGAAAAAGTGAAACGAATTCAGGTTGGCAGCCAGACCGTCGGCGGCGATGGCAAACTCTTCGTCATGGCCGGCCCGTGTGTCATCGAGGATCCCGAACGGACCCTGGCCATTGGCAAGACCATGAAGGCTATCTGTGAAAAACTGGGCCTGACATATATCTTCAAAGCCTCTTTCGATAAGGCGAACCGCTCGTCTTACACGTCCTACCGCGGACCGGGCCTGAAAGAAGGCCTGCGCATCCTGGCCGACATCAAGAAGGAACTCCAGGTTCCCGTTGTCAGCGATATCCATGAAACCTGCCAGGCCGAAGCGGCTGCGGAAGTCCTGGACGTCATCCAGATCCCGGCCTTCCTCTGCCGTCAGACCGATTTGCTGGAAGCCGCTGCCGCTACGGGGAAATGCGTCAACGTCAAGAAGGGCCAGTTCCTGGCACCGGAAGACATGAA
Source organism: uncultured Megasphaera sp. (assembly GCA_902464195.1). Classification (GTDB taxonomy): domain Bacteria; phylum Bacillota; class Negativicutes; order Veillonellales; family Megasphaeraceae; genus Megasphaera. Next base: position 6,117 of record CABQJB010000036.1, on the reverse strand, counting down.
GAACGTCGTCGCCAAGATCGAACACGCTGGCAATGAAAATATCATGCTCACCGAACGGGGTATCAGCCTGGGCTACCACAACCTCGTCGTCGATATGCGTTCCTTCCCGATTATGCGCAGCTTCGGCTATCCCGTCGTCTTCGATGCCACCCACAGCGTCCAGCTGCCGGGCGGCGCCGGTACGAAATCGGCAGGCCAGCGCCAGTTCATCGGTAACCTGGCACGGGCTGCTGCCGGCGCCGGTATCGACGGCGTCTTCATGGAAGTACACGATAACCCGGCAGAAGCCCTCAGCGATGGGCCGAATATGCTCTATTTATCGCAGGTCGAAGACGTCCTCCGCGATATGGTGGCTATCAACGAAATCGCACAGAAAAGCGTAAGCACGGACAGGTAAGGAGACGAGACCATGATGGATATTTTAGAAGAAGCAAAAGACGTGCTCCATCAGGAAGCACAAGGCATTGAAAAGTTGATTCCTACGCTCAACCAGAACTTCGTCAATGCCGTCAACATGATTATGAAATCGAAAGGCCGGGTCATCGTCACGGGCATGGGGAAATCCGGCCATATTGCCCGCAAGGTATCGGCGACGCTGTCCAGTACGGGGACGCCGTCCATTTTCCTCCATCCTGCAGAAGCCATTCACGGCGATTTAGGCATGGTCACGTCCGATGACGTCGTCCTGGCTTTCTCGAACAGTGGGGAAACGGTGGAAATCCTCAACATCCTGCCGTCGCTTAAACGCATTGGTGCCAAACTCATCACCGTCGTCGGCAACCATAATTCAACCTTGGCCAAACACGCCGACATCATCCTCGACGCATCGGTCGAAAAGGAAGCCTGCCCCCTGGGCCTGGCCCCGACGACGAGCACGACGGCCGCTCTGGCCTTAGGCGATGCCCTGGCTGTCGTCCTCTTGACACAGCACCATTTCACTAAAGAACAGTTCGGCATCTTCCATCCCGGCGGAGCCCTGGGCAAGAAACTCCTGCTCACTGTCGACGATGTCATGCATAAAGGCCAGGACAACCCGGTCGTCAGCGAAGACAGCATCGTCCAGGATGCCCTCTTCCTCATGACCGAAAAGGGCCTGGGTGCCGTATCCGTCGTCGATGAAGACGGCAAGCTCGTCGGCCTGGTCACTGACGGCGACGTCCGCCGCGGCCTGGAAACGGGGTCCAACTTCCTCCAGTGGCCTGTCGATGCCATGATGACCAAGAACCCGCGGGTCATTGCCAACCATAAGCTGGCTACAGAAGCCCTGCACATCATGGAAAAGAACCAGCCCCGTCCGATTACGGTCCTGCCCGTCGTCGACAAGGATGACAAAGTCGTCGGCATGATCCATATTACCGATTTGCTGCGGCAGGGAGTGGTCTGATGAGCTTTTTGACACATATCAAGATGCTGGCCCTCGACGTCGACGGTGTCATGACGGACGGCATCATTTACTACAGCCCGTCGGGCGATGCCATGAAAGGCTTTTCCGCCCGCGACGGCATGGGCATTTCCCTGATACGGGCCGCCGGCATCCAGACGGCCCTGGTCACAGGCCGCCGCTCACCCATGGTCGAGCAGCGGGCGAAAGACCTGCATATCGACTACGTCCTCCAGGACTGCTCGCGCAAGCTCCTGGCCATGCAGCAGTTGTGCAGTGAAATCGGCCTGTCCCTCGACGAAGTGGCCTATATGGGCGACGACCTGAACGACGTCGAACTCATTGCCAATGCCGGTTTCGGCGCAGCGCCCCTCGATGCCTGCGAAGAAGCCCGACGGTCGGCCGCTTTCGTGTCGGCCTATCCTGGCGGCCATGGAGCCTTGCGGGAATTCGCCGAATATATCTTGAAGAGCCAGCATGTCTGGGATAAGGTCCTGCGCCAGTATTTTGGCGATGCGACCTTTACGTTGCGCCAATAAGAAAGGAGAGTCTGTATTGTGAGTAAGGAATGGCAGTATCATGCTGCACGCGGATTTGGCAAGATTCTCTGTCATCTTCCCTATCCGGTTATCATTTCCTTGGGTCGCAAACTAGGCCCTTTCGTAGGAAAACTGATGAAGAAGCAGCGCGAACGCGGTATTTTCCAGATACAGCGCGGCATGGAGTGCAGCCGCGAAGAAGCGGAACGCATTATGACCGACGTCTTCCGCAACCTCGGCCAGTCGCTCATGGAAATCCTCTATACACCGAATCTCAATCCCGGGAATATCCGGGACTATGTGACCCTGGACCATCCGGAACGCCTGGACGAAGCCATGAAGGAAGATAAAGGCGTCATCGTCCTCACGGCCCACATGGGCAACTGGGAATGGCTCGGCGCCCTGGCCATTTATGGCTATCCGGCGACGACCATCGTCAAGAACCAGGCCAACGACGCCGTCACGCGCCTACTCAACGAGAACCGCGAGAGCATGGGCCTGGAAGTCTTCGCCCGCGGCGGCAATGAAATGATTATCGCAGCCCGTGCCTTGAAGCGCAAGAAGCTCCTGGGCTTCCTGGCCGACCAGGACGGCGGCTTCCACGGCGTGCCCCAGCCTTTTTTGGGCAAGATGAGCTCGACGCCCAAAGGGCCGGCTATGTTCGCCCAGAAGTTCCATTCGCCTATCGTACCGATTTTCCCGGTCCACGACGAAAACCATCGCACTCATTTGATGATCGGTGAAATCATGCATTTTGAAGATACAGGCAACAAGGACGAAGACATTGCCCGCATGACCCGCAAAATGGCTGTCGTCACAGAGAATTTCATCAAGGAACATCCGACAGAATGGTTGTGGTTCCAGCATCGCTGGAGTACAGAACCGGAAGAAATCATAGCACTGCAGCAGAAACCGGAGGCGCATACCGATGATAGCCGAAAAGCTGAAAAAGAATAAAATCTCCATCATTGCCGTCATCGCCGTCATCGGCTTTGCCGTCATGCTCTATAGTTTCATGCATCCCCAGAAGACGGAAGACCCTATGGTCAGCCCGGATAAGCTCGTCGAATTCGAAGGGACGGAGCTGGAAGAAAAGAAAGACGGCCAGCTCGTCTGGCGATTGACGGCTGATAAGATCCAGATCGACCCGGACACGCAGATTATGTATTTCACCAACCCCAAGGCCCTGGTCGTCGCCGAAGATGGGACGCAGATGACCATTACGTCGGACAAGGGCATCGTCGACCGCCAGAAGCGGACCATCGAAATCAAGCCGCCTGTCAAAGCGGAAACCGATAAGGGCGATACGTTGCAGACCGACGGCAGTGTGTATTATAATATGGATACGCGTATGATCAAAGGCGGCAAAGTCGTCATGGACCGCCATGACAAGACGTCGCTCAAAGCCGATGCTTTTGAAACGGACAGCAGCCTGACCAAGGTGACGCTGACCGGCCATGCGCAGGTGACAAAGGGAGAATAACTATGATGGAATTACTTGGAAAGAAACTGGCAGCAGCCGCCCTCATGGGGGCCATGATCCTGCCGGCTGCCGGCGCCTTGGCAGCGGACAACAACGGCAACCCGGCCGTATCCGTCACGGCAGACACGCTGGAATATAACGGCAAGACCCAGGTCGCCACGGCGACGGGCAACGTCGTCATCGTCCGCGACCAGGCGACGATGACTGGCAACAAGGCCGTCTACAACTTAAAGACCGCCGAAGCCGACATGGAAGGCAACGTATCGATTCAGCAGCCGGACATGCAGCTCAACGCTGATAAGGTACATTCGACCAACAAGAACTACGTCGTCGCGACAGGCAGCGTCCGCGGCGTCTATGACGACAAGAAGGTCAATGGTGATAAAGTCGAATACTATCTCGACCAAGATTACGGCATCGTCACGGGCAACGGCTATCTTGAAGCCCAGGGATCGCAGATGTGGGCTGACCATATCGACGCCTGGTTCAAACAGATAAAGGCCATCGGCACGGGCAACGTCCATATCGAATCGCCGGCGGAAAACCTTATTGCCTATGCCAATCAGGCCGTCTACACCCAGACGCCGGGCCAGAATGATGGCGTCGTCCACTTGACGGGGAATGTCAATGCCACCCAGAACGGCAACTCCCTCAACGGCGACAACGTCGATATCCGCCTGGCCGACAATTCCGTCCAGACCCGGAGCCGGTCGACTATCGTCATCGTGCCGGGCAGTAATCCGTAATCGTAAGGGGTATCTATGTTTATTCAGACTGAAGATCTCGTAAAAGCGTATAAAGAACGAAATGCCGTCAACGGTGTCAGCATCCGCGTCGACCAGGGGCAGATCGTCGGCCTCCTGGGCCCGAATGGCGCCGGCAAGACGACGACGTTCTACATGATTGTCGGCATCGAACGGCCGACGTCGGGGAAGATAACCATTGATGGCAAGGACATCACCAATCTGCCCATCCACAAGCGGGCAGCCTATGGCATCGGCTATCTGCCCCAGGAAGCGTCTATTTTCCGCAAGCTCACTGTTGAAGACAATCTCCTGGCTATGCTGGAGACGACGAAGCTCAGCAAGAAGGAGCAGCATGAAAAAGCGGAAGCCCTGATGGAAGAATTTTCCATCACCCAGCTCCGCGACCGCCTGGGCATCCAGCTGTCCGGCGGCGAACGGCGCCGCGTCGAAATCGCCCGCTGCCTGGTCATGGACCCGGCCTTCATCCTCCTCGATGAACCCTTTGCCGGCATCGACCCCCTGGCTGTCAACGACATCCAGGGCATCATCAGCCATTTGAAGAACCGCGGCATGGGCGTCCTCATTACCGACCATAACGTCCGGGAAACGCTGAGCATCGTCGACAAAGCCTATATCTTGAGTGAAGGGAAAATCCTCCTCGAAGGCAGTCCGGAAATGATTGCCAATGACCCGGTAGCCAAGAAATTCTACTTAGGCGAAGAATTCAGGATGTAACAGGGAGTATGGAATGCGAATATTAGATAAGTATATACTAAAAGAATTTATTGGCCCCTTTTTATTCGGCGTCTGTGCCTTTACGGCGGTCTTCGTCGGTACGGGTACGCTCTACCGTATCGCCAACCTCATCAATCAGTACGGGGCCTCGGCCTGGGCCGCCTTCCGCGTCTTCGTCCTGGCCATGCCGTCGATCATCGTCGTCACCTTTCCCATGTCCGTCCTCTTGGGGTCGCTCATGGCCTTTGGCCGCCTTTCCAGTTCCAGTGAAATGATCGTCATGCGGGCTGGCGGCCAGAACTTCATCCGCCTGGCCATGCCGATTTTCATTGCCGCCTTCTTCATCTCCATCGGAGCGACGGCCTTCAACGAATACGTCGTGCCCAAGGCCAATAACGCCTATAACACCATCATCAATGAAGAAATCAAGCACAACGTTGCGCCGACGACGCAGGACCATATCATCATCAAGAACACCAAGGGCTCCGATATATCCAGCCTCATGTATGCCCGTCAATATGATGCCAATACAAAGCAGCTCAAGGATATTACCGTCCAGGAATTTGAAAATGATACGCTCATGCGCGTCGAACAGGCTGACCGGGCCGACTGGAACGGCCAGAAATGGGTCATGCACGAAGGCATGATTTACGACGTATCGGCCAATGAACAGACGACGCGGTCCCTGAAGTTCCAGAACCAGGCCCTGCCGATTACCCAGAAGCCGAATAAAATCAATGCGTCCCAGAAGAAACCGGATGAACTGACCATCCGTGAACTGCGGGAACAGATTAAACTCTTGGACCAGAATTCCGTCAACACCAATAAGATGAAAGTCGAAATGTACAACCGCTTCGCCCTGCCTCTGGCCAGCCTGGTCTGCGCCATCGTCGGTGCGCCCCTGGGGATGCAGAAACAGCGCGGCAGCTCGTCCATCGGCTTTGGCATCAGTGTCGTCGTTATCTTTATTTACTATTCCATCATGACCCTGGGCAACGCCCTGGGCAATGGCGGCAAGATACCGCCATACATCGCCGCCTTCCTGCCAGACATCATCTGTGGCGTCGCCGGCGTCATCTTAGTCTACAAAAAATCGAAGTGAGGAAAAGGGCTTGTCGCTATGCGACAAGCCCTTTTAGGGATTAGCAGTTAGCAGTTAGCCGTTAGCCGCGCCATAGTCGATACTGCTGTAGGGGTGACCACGTGGGGCCGCTAACCCCTAACCCCTAACCC
>CABQJB010000035.1 GCA_902464195.1 uncultured Megasphaera sp. | reverse complement strand
GCTGCGCCGCGACAGACTCATGAAATAAACGCAGTTCGCAGGCGGCCGGTCGCAGGTCGCAAAAAATAGCTAGTAGCCGTATGCGTAGGGGCTTGCCTGAGGGGGACCACGAAGTGGTGGAGGGGTTCTTTACGGCGGCCCGTTGTGAGATGCGACCACAATCTATCCGAGTATAATGGCAGGCTTTTACGAACCACGAACCACGAACAACGAATCACGAGCCACTATTTTTTCACGAGCCGAGAGCCACTCGAGGCGATGTCGTCATTCTGAGTTTATTGCCGCGTAGTCATTGGGGATGTCCACAGGATTCACGCGGGACGCCCGCTACGGCTGTCCGTTCTGGCAACCGTCTTGCGCCTTCCGTTGGTCGGCGCCTTACGGGCCAGAAAGGCTTTGGGCGTCCCCTACGGAGGCGAACTGCGAACTGCGACCGGCGGGGCCGTCAGGCCCCAAAGTCGATGAACGAACTACGACCTACGATGAACGGCTTTTCTCCGACCGTCAGGCCCCAACATTAAAAGAAAGGCAGGGCTGACTATTAATTTAATTAGTGTGAGATTTTTTGCGTTTTCCATAAAATTTGTAGATTAATAGCCCATATCGTGGTATAATAAGTATCGTTACGACGCACATTTGCGTGCCGCAGCTAAAGCCATAAAAGAAAGAGAATAGATAGGAGTGAAGTTTTATGGTAAAGTTTTCTGAAGAAGCAAAGAGTTTACACGCATCGGATATCCGTGAAATTTTGAAAGTAACAGAAAATCCGGAAATTATTTCCTTCGCCGGTGGCCTTCCTGCACCGGAACTTTTCCCGATTGACGAAATGATGAAAGTCGACGTGGAAATTTTGAAAAAAGAAGGTCGTCAGGCCGTGCAGTACAGCACGACGGAAGGTTATGTGCCCTTGCGTAAACAGATTGCCAAACGCATGAAAACATCTTTCCATACAGACTGCACTTATGAAGATATCATCATTACCGCTGGCTCCCAGCAGGGCCTTTCGCTCCTGGGCCAGCTCTTCCTCAACGAAGGCGACATCGTCCTCGTCGAAAGCCCGACCTACATGGGTGCTACGACGGCTTTTGCTGTCAACTTCCCGAATTTCGTCGAAGTCGAAACAGACGACAAGGGCATGGTTCCGGAAGCCCTGGAAGCAGCTATCGAAAAATACGGTGACCGCGTCCGCCTGATGTACGTCATCCCGGAATTCCAGAACCCGACGGGCATCACCTGGCCCCTGGAACGCCGCAAAGCCATCATGGACATCATGAATAAACACGACATCCCCATCATCGAAGACGACCCGTATGGCGAACTCCGTTATGAAGGCGAATCGATGCCGACTTTGAAATCCATGGATACCCAGGGCAACGTCATCTTCCTCGGTTCTTTCTCCAAAATCTTCATGCCGGGCCTGCGTATCGGCTGGATGGTCGCAGCTCATGACATCCTGGAAAAGGCCGTCATGCTCAAACAGACTGTCGACTTACAGACATCGTCCTTTGCCCAGCGCCAGGCTTCGTACTACATCGACATGTACGACCTCGATGCGCATGTCAAACAGATCCGCGCCCTCTATGGTAAACGCCGTACGCTCATGTACGATTCCATGAAGAAATACTTCCCCGAAGGCGTTTCCTTCACTTATCCGGAAGGCGGCCTGTTCACGTGGGTCACGTTGCCGGAAGGCCTCGATGCCAAGGCTATGATGCCGGAAGTCATTGAAAAGAAAGTCGCTTACGTACCGGGCGGTGCTTTCTACCCGAACGGCGGCAATGCCAACCACTTCCGCCTGAACTACTCCAACATGCCGGAAGACCGCATCGTCGAAGGTATCAAACGCCTGGCCGACGTCTTGAAAGAAGAATTGGCAAAATAAGGCTAAAGATGATATGATATAAAGGAGCTGTCGCATCGCGACAGCTCCTTTCAAGTTGTTAGTCTTTCGTAAATGGGTTGATTATTTTGATGGAACTTGAATCTCTCTTAAAACAATATTTTGGCTATACGTCGTTCCGGCCGGGCCAGCATGAGGTCATCCAGACCCTCCTCGATGGCCGCGACTGTCTGGCCATCATGCCGACTGGGGCAGGGAAGTCGATTTGCTTCCAGCTGCCGGCGTTGATGATGCCTGGCGTGACCTTGGTCATTTCGCCGCTCATTTCTCTCATGAAGGACCAGGTCGACAGCCTGGTCAACCAGGAGATACCGGCGACGTATATCAACAGTCAGTGTACCTTTGAAGAGGCCAAGGCCCGTTTCGCCGCCATCCGCGCCGGCCGGGTCAAACTGGTCTATATTTCGCCGGAACGCCTGGAAAACGAATTCTTTACGTCCTTCATGCAGAGCCTGCCCATTTCCATGTTCATCATCGACGAAGCCCACTGCGTATCCCAGTGGGGGCACGATTTCCGGCCCAGCTACTGTGCCATCAAGGACTGGATCGCCGCCCTGCCCAAGCGGCCTGTCGTCGGGGCCTTCACGGCGACGGCGACGGAAAAGGTCAAAGAGGACATGATGAACCTCCTGGGCCTGGAAAAGGAACGCATCTTCATCGGCGGTTTCGACCGGCCGAACCTGTATTTCCGCGTCGTCCGGACGAACCGCAAGCTCGACTTCGCCTTGTCCTACGTCCAGCAGCATAGGGAAGACAGCGGCATCATCTACGCGGCGACGCGCAAGGAAGTGGACCGCGTCTATGAAGAGCTGACGCGGCGGGGCATCCGGGCCGGCCGCTATCATGCCGGCCTCAGCGACGACATGCGCCGGACCATGCAGGACGCCTTCACGTATGACCGGCTCCAGGTCATCGTCGCCACCAACGCCTTCGGCATGGGCATCGACAAGAGCAACGTCCGTTACGTCATCCATTACCAGATGCCCAAGAACATCGAAAGCTACTACCAGGAAGCGGGCCGGGCCGGCCGCGATGGGGCGCCGGGGGAATGTATCCTCCTCTTCAGCCGTCAGGATATCATGATCCAGAAGTTCCTCATCGAACAGTCTGTCCATGACCCGCAGCAGCAGGCCGTCGAATTCCGCCTGCTCAACGCCATGGTCCGTTACTGCGAAGGCAATCACTGCCTGCGCCATTATATCCTGACTTATTTCGGCGAACATCCGTCGTGGCAGCGCTGTGAGAAATGCGGTAACTGCGACCAGGAAACGGTCGAAGAAGACATGACCGAACAGGTCCGCAGCATCTGCCTCTGCGTCGACGAACTGAAAGGGCGCTTCGGCATGACCATGGTCTGCGACATCCTCAAGGGCAGCCAGAACGCCAAGGTCCGCCGCTATGGCTTTGAGAATAATTCGGCCTTCGGCATGCTCGGCGATTTCACCTTGTCCGAAGTCCGCGACATGGTCCGCCAGTGCATCGAAGACGGCTATCTCGACCAGTCCGACGGCAAATACCCCGTCGTGTCCCTGACGGCTGACGGACGGCAGGCTCTCAGCGGCCAGCGGCGCATCGTCCAGCAGAAAGTCGTTTCGGCTGAACCCGTGCCGGAACTGCCCAAGCGCCAGCAGAAACGCCGCGCCGGTGCCATCGACGAAGACGCCTTGCGGCCCCTTTTCGACGCCCTGCGGGCGGTCCGCCTGGAACTGGCCAAGGATGAACACATCCCGCCGTTCGTCATCTTTTCCGATGCTACCTTGTGGGATATGGCCGCCCTCAAGCCGGACAGCCTGGAAGCCATGAGCGACATCAAGGGCGTAGGCAGCTTCAAGCTCCATAAATATGGACGCCAGTTCGTCAGCGCCATCCAGTCTTACATAGATAACCATTGATTTTGAGGTGACATACATGAGTATTGCCGATACACAATATTTGAATATCGTCGAAAATATCCTCGACCACGGCTATTTCGACAACAACCGCACGGGCGTGCGGACGTATAAACTGCCCCACCAGATCATGCAGTTCGACCTGGAAAAAGAATTCCCCATCTTGACGACGAAATTCGTCGCCTTCAAGACGGCTGTCAAAGAAATCCTCTGGATCTGGCAGCTCCAGAGCAACGACGTGCGGGAACTGCAGAAGATGAACTGCCACGTCTGGGACGAATGGATGCGGCCGGATGGTACCATTGGCAAGGCCTATGGCTACCAGATCCGCAAGTACAAACAGGTCGACAAGCTCCTGGAAACGCTGAAGAATGATCCCCAGAACCGGCGCATGATCGTATCCCTGTGGAACATCGAAGACCTGCCGGACATGGCCCTCCAGCCCTGTGCCTACCAGACCTTGTGGGATGTCACTGACGGCCGCCTGAACTGTATGCTCATCCAGCGCAGCGGCGACATGGGCCTGGGCGTCCCCTTCAACATGACTCAGTACGCCGTCCTCATCCATCTCATCGCCCAGTCCGCCGGCCTGCGTCCGGGCCTGTTCACGCACGTCATCAACAACGCCCACGTCTATGAGAACCATGTCCAGGCCATGAAGACCCAGCTGGCCCGCCGCGACCAGGCCTTCCCGGCACCGAAACTGGTCCTCAACCCCGATGTCCACGACTTCTATGATTTCACCATCGACGACATCGCCCTCGACAACTACCAGCACTTGGGCAAACTGCCCATGGAGGTGGCCGTCTGATGATCCATCTCATTGCAGCCGTCGACCGGAACGGCGGTATCGGTAAGGATAACGACCTCTTATGCCATATTTCGGCCGACCTAAAACGTTTTAAATCCCTCACCATGGGCCACACGATGCTCATGGGGCGCAAGACCTTCGAGAGCCTGCCCGGCGTCCTGCCCGGCCGGCCGCATTGGGTCCTGACCCGTCAAAAGGATTACAGCGTCAGCCATGAAGCCGTCACGATCTTCCACAGCGTCGAAGCCATGCAGCAGGCCATGGAAGCCGGCGAAGACTATTTCGTCATCGGCGGCGCTTCCATGTATGAAGCCTTCCTGCCCCTGGCAGACAGCCTGTACCTGACGGAAATCGACGAAGCCTTCGACGGCGCCGACACCTTCTTCCCGGCCTGGAACAAGGACGAGTGGGAGGAACAAAGCCGGGAATTGCACTGTCCAGACGGACGGGAAAAATATCCTTTTTCTTTCGTCCACTATGTCCGCCGTTTCGATTGACATTGTCAATCCGTTATGTTACACTAACGGAAGAGCTACAAGATAGCTGGAATTGTTTTTTTAGGAGGATTTTGTTATGCACGGTAAAGTAAAATGGTTTAGCGCAGAAAAAGGTTATGGCTTCATCGAAAGAGAAGATGGCGGCGACGTTTTCGTTCACTTCTCCGCTATCCAGGAAGATGGCTTCAAATCCTTGACCGAAGGTCAGGAAGTTGAATTCGACATCGTTGAAGGTGCGCGCGGACCGCAGGCAGCTAACGTAGTTAAATGCTAATCGGAAAGTAAAATAGACCTTTTAAGGGGCTCACAGGACGGCTTCGGCCAGCCTGTGCGGCCCCTTTTTTTGCGCCTTGTACGTGTATAAAAACACAAAAATATCTGCATAAATACTTGCAATATTCATTGGCCTGTGCTATGATATATCCATCGAACAAGTTCAGGTCTTAATTTATTGGAGGATGGATATACATGAAACATGCAAATAGCTTCGCAGATTATACAACTGATGAATTGAAAGGCATTTTATTACTGGCTGAAAAGATCAAGCAGCATCAGGACGACTACAGTCATATCCTGGATGGCAAGAAATTATATACGCTCTTTGAAAAGACGTCGAACCGGACGTACCTTTCTTTTTCCATCGGCATGGAAGAATTAGGCGGCAAAGCCTACAACCAGCTGTGGAAGGACAGCAATTTCACTATCGGCGACCTCATGAGTGAAGTCAAATACGTCTGCCGCAACGTCGACTGCATCATGGGCCGGTTCAAGAAAGCCGAAACGACGGAAGGCTTCATGAAGAACGCTACCGTCCCGGTCATCAACGGCTGCGACAATACGTTCCACCCGACGCAGGCCCTGGCCGATATGCTGACGCTCTACGAAAAGACGGGCCATTTTGAAGCCAAGGTCCTCTACATCGGCGCCAAGAACAATACGTACAACTCGCTCAGCGAAATCGTCACCAAGATGGGCGGCATGATGTACGGACTGACGCCGTTCAGCCAGATCACCAACGTACCGGCCGATTTCTACGACAAACTGACGGCTACAGGCCATTATAAGGAACTGCCGACGGACATTTCCAAAGAAGACCTGAAGAAAGTCGTCGCCGACGTCGATTGCGTCTACACCGACACCTGGGTCGACATGGAATTCTTCACCAACCCAGACTATGCCGAAAAGAAGAACCAGATCATCAACATGATGATGCCTTATCAGATCGACGCCGCCCTCATGGAAGGGACGGATACCATGGTCTTCCACGACATGCCGATTCATCCGGGCTACGAAATCACACAGGACGTCATGGAAAAACACCTGGAAACCATCCTCGACGAAGCCGAAAACAGACGCCACGCCGAAAAAGGTTTGTTGGTCTACCTCATCACGGGGAAACTGGATGCCTGAGTCGCGTGAAGGCTTCTGCCATCATGCAGGGATTCTTTCGCGCTATAGTTTGTAGTACAGAGTTTGTAGTTTGTAAATTGCACAAGCATAAACAAGCGGGCCGCCTTTCAGGACGGCCCCTACGAATAACGAATTATGAAAAAAAGGAGCTGTCGCGATGCGACAGCTCCTTTTTACTACACCCAGTGTAGGGGCGCCACGTGGGGCGCCCGTTATGGGATGATTGATGACGTAATGGAATACATCGTGTGGGGCGGGCTCGCCACGTGCGAGCCCCTACAACACCTAGCCCAATCCCAGGCAGACCAGGGGCAGGGTGACGATGGAGCAGAGGGTCGTGACCAGAATCATGCCGGCGGCGTAGTTACCGGCTGAGCGCTGGTTCTGGGCCAGCATGACCACGGCGGCCATGCTGGGCAGGGCCGACAGGAGGCTCATGGTGACCGTCACGTCGTGGACGACGCCCAGGGTCTGGCAGAGCATGTAGAAGAGGGGCGGGAAGAGACACATCTTGATGGCGACGGCGCCGTAGAACTCTTTCTTGCGGATGTAGCGGGGGATGTCGATGTAGCAGAACAGGCCGCCCATGTAGATCATGGCCAGAGGCGTCGTCAGGGCGCCGGCTTTGGTCAGGGCCGTATTGACCGGAGCCGGGAGCTCGATGCCCGTAAAGATGCCGACGATGGCCAGGACGATGGCGATGGTCGCCGGGTTGACCATCTTCTGCAGGCGGCTGGCGATGGACATGGCATTTTCCCGGTCCACCGGCGCCGTCAGGTTGACACCCAGCGTCCAGAGCAGGAGCTGGTCTATGACCGTGAACAGGGCGATGTAGAGCATGCCTTGTTCCGGGAAGACGGCTGCGACGATGGGGATGCCTATGAAGCCGATGTTGCCGAACATGGCGCAGGCCCGGTAGACGTGATTTTCATTGCCTTTCAGTCCGAAGAGGCGTGCCAAAAGGCGGCAGAGCAGGTATAATAAGAAGTACATCAGGGCCGTTACGGCCAGGACCGGCAGGGCGCTGATGAACTGCTGGCGCGTCGCCCCATTGAGGGTGTTGGAGAATAAGAGCAGGGGCAGGGAAATCTTGGTGATGAACCGCGAGAAGACGCCCAGTGAGCGGCTGCCCAGGACGCGCATGCGCACGGCGGCGATGCCGATGAGGATGTAGATGACGAAACCGATGATTTGCGATAAGACAATGGAAAAATAGGCCATTGGCCAGCCTCCTTTCTAAAACGTCCCCATTTTATCATGCTGGTGGCGGCCTGACTAATGAAACCTTTGACCATGGCCATGAAAAAAAGTGATGGATAGGAAGACCGATTATGGACCTTGCGAAAATACAATATTTCCTGGAAGCGGCACGGCTGACGAATTTCACCCAGGCTGCCAGGAATTGCCACATCGCCCAGACGACGATGACGAAATATATTACCCAGCTGGAAAAGGAATTGGGCTGCCGCCTCTTCCGCCGGGAGCACCGCGGCGTCTCGCTGACACCGGAAGGACGGCACTTCTATGAAGGCATGGCGAAGATCTGCCAGGAATACCAGGACCTGCGCGACTCATTGCGCCTGAAACGGCGGAAAGGCCTCTACCTGGGCATTGCCATGCAGGAATACATCGAAGCCCTGTGGCTGCGCCGCTTTGAAGAAGCCTTTCCCGACTGTAAGCTCTATTTCAGTTTCCACGACATCGAAGAACTGGAAGAGAGCCTGGAGAACGGGACCTTGGATGGTTTCCTCTTTTCCGATGCCCAATCCCTGATGGGCCGCTTCACCTGCCAGCGCCTGTTCGCCATCCGCCAGTCCTTCATCTGTTCCAAGCCCCTCCTCGAACGCTACGGTACAGTAGGTGACATCATCGCCCACAGTCCCTTTGTGACCAAGTCCAACAGCCAGGCCTATGCCGCCAAGATACGCCAGCACTGCCGCCACGCCTTCCATCAGGAATTCCTGTCAGTCCACCTGTGTAAGACCCTGTCGGAACAGTTGCTGACGGTCAGCCTGTCCCAGGGCTTTGCTATCCTGCCCATGCCTGAAAGCGATGCCTATCCCGGCCTGAACGTCATCCCCCTGGGCGACGACTTTACAGAATATGCCGTCCTGGCTTATCGCCAGGACGGCATGACAGACGAGCTGAAAAAGTTTTTATCCCTTTTTGCCGGGATGCCATAATTCGCTGAGGGCGACGCCGCCGAGGATGCAGGCAGCGCCGATCCACTGCAGGAGGGTCAGGCTTTCGCCCAGGATGATAGCCGACAGGGCCAGGGCCGTAAAGGGCTCCATGTAGCCGCAGATAGAGACGCTCTGGGCGGACAGGCGCTGGACGCCGGAAAAATAGAGGTAGTAGCCGAGTCCCGTGTTGACGATGCCCAGGCAGACCATGCAGGCGATGTTGGTCATGTCCAGGCTGACCGGTTCTGTCGGCATGGACAAGGTGACGGCGGCGACGACGAGCGACGCCACCAGGAGCTGGCAGGCTGGGGACAGGATGCCGCCGATGCCGCTGACCTTTTTCATGGCAATGACCAGCAGGGCGAAGCAGACGGCGCTCAGGAAACCGCAGACCAGGCCCCATGACAGGCCGTGTGCCTGGACGTCGGCGCCGTTGATGCAGAGGATGCCGACCGTGACGATGACCATGGCGCTTACCTTGGGGACCGTGAAGGGCTCATGGAAGACGAAGTACGACAGGATCATGATCAGGATGGGCCCGCAGTAGCACATGAGCGTTGCCAGGCTGACGCCGATTTGCTGGTAGGCCTCGTAGAGGAAGAGCCAGTTCCCGGACAGGAAGAGGCCTGACAGGACCAGCCAGACCAGGGACGTGCGGGACGCGCGGCGCAGGCTGCCCCATTCGCGGCGGGCCGTTGCCAGGATGAGCAGGAAAAAACCGCCCAGGACCGTACGGGTCAGGACGATTTCATAACTCGACAGGGGAATATGGCTGGCGATGATGCCGTTCGTGCCGAAAATGACAGCAGCCAGGATGAATTTGATGTACGCGTTTTTCATGGGCGTCCCTCCTTCGCATTGATAAGTTTACTATACCATATCTGACGCCATCTGTCTGTATGGCTGACGCCATGAAAAAAAGTGATTGAAAATGACGCGTCTTTCATTTCACAACGGCCTTTATCCATGGTACGATTCCGGTAGTGAATGAGAAAACATTCCGTAAACAGGAGGAACTATCATGAAAATATTTCATATCGATGAAGACGTCTTTCGCATGCTTCCCGACTATTATGTCGGTGTCGTCGCCGCTGAAGGTCTGGTGAACCGTCAGGACAATCCGGCCGTTGCCGACCGGCTGGACCAGGCCATTGCTGCCTTTGCCGACGATTTCCAGGGCATCAACCTGAAAGAAGACCCACATATCGTCCCATACCGCAATGCCTTCCGCCTCATGGGCATCAACCCCAATAAATACCTTTGCTCTATCGAAGCGCTGGCCAAACGGGTACAGAAGAAAAAGGCCCTGCCCCATATCAATCCGGCCGTCGACCTGGGCAACGCCATTTCCCTGGAAGAACGCCTGCCCATCGGCGCCCACGATGTTGGGAATTTCTGCGATGGCCGTATGGAAGTCCGCCTGGCTGCCGAAGGCGATACTTTTTTGCCGATGGGCGGCGGTGAGCTGGAAAAGCCGGACGAACGGGAACTGGTCTATGTCAGCGGTCATACCGTAAAGACCCGGCGCTGGACCTGGCGCCAGAGCGATGATGGGAAAATCAGCGAAGATACGCAGGCCATCTTGTTCCCTATCGACGGGTTTTACGGGGTCAATGAAAAAGCCGTCGCCAAAGCCGTCCAGAAGCTGTCCGACGCCGTCTGCCAGGCCTTTGGCTGTACGACCCATACGGGCATCATCGACCGGGACAATCCGACTTTTTCCTGGTAAGCGCTTTTTTGTTGACAACCGTTTTGTTTTGTGATAAAGTAAAGTCCATAGTCTCAGCGAGGCTGCTGTAAAATTAAATCAGATTACCGCCGGGTACGCTTGTACTATTCCGTTAGGCCTTTGAAGGAATAGTATGGGCGTACTTTTTTTTTCGGCGGAAATGAAAAGGAGCGATTCGTATGTCTTGGATGTATTTATTGATTGCTGGTGTCTTTGAAATGGGGTGGGCCATTGGCCTCAAGTATACCCAGGGATTCTCACAGCTCGTACCGAGTATCGTCACCCTGGCCAGCATGGCCGGAAGCCTGGTTTTCCTGAGCCTGGCCCTGCGCCACCTGCCCATTGGCATTGCCTATGCCGTCTGGACGGGAATTGGCATCGTCGGTACGGCTGTAGCCGGAATTTTCCTCTTTCATGAATCGACGACGCCCTGGCAGGTCCTGTCCCTGGTACTGATTATCGCCGGGATTGCCGGCCTGCGCCTGACCAGCGCGGCATGAGGATGAGAGGCGATTCCTAAGAATAGCGATTTCGACAGGCTGCATTTTGCGGGATTCCTACAACGGGCCGCCCTTTGGGACGGCCCCTACGAACCACGAGCCACGAAATCTATGGTATAATAGGGGAAAAACAGAAAAGGGGAACTGCCATGAGTATGCATCATGAAGTAGGCATTACTTGTCCGAAATGCCAGAAGGCCGGCGTCTTTACGGTATGGGACAGCATCAATACGAAACTGGATCCGGACATGAAGGACCGCGTCAAGTCGCTGGAAGCTTTTCGCTACCACTGTGGCCACTGCGGGACGGATGTCCAGGTCGATTACGGCTTCTTGTATCACGATATGGACCATCATTTCATGGTCTTCTATGCGCCGACGGATAAGGACCAGGAAAATGCCGACCGCGATATGGCCGACGGACAGGATAAATTCAAGGCCATGGTCGAAAAGGCGGGCTATGTCTTCCGCCTGGTCCGCAGCAAAGCCGATTTGCTGGAAAAAATCGCCATCTTTGAAGCCGGTCTCGACGACCGCCTGATGGAATTGACCAAGGCCGCTGCCCTGGCCCAGGTCGGGGAAAAGGATAAGGATTTCACCGTCACGGAAAGCCATTTCGTCACGGCTGACGACGGCTCCCTGCGCCTGAATCTCATCGACGGGACCCATGGCCAGCAGGCTTATGTCGACTTTGCCAACGGCCTGGGCCAGCTCTATGGCCAGTTTGAAAAGAACTTTGCCGCCGACCTGCCGGCAGAAGACGCCGTCCTGGCCCGCATCGACGCGGACTGGACCCAGCAGTTCTTGAATAAATACTTATATAATTAGGGGAGGGACTTCCATGTCGAAACTTGTCGTCGTCATCCAATGCGATATCGTCACCAAACGCTGCAGCGGCTATGCCTGCATGAACACCTTTGTCAACCGCAAGGACACTTTTGCCGATTATCCGCCGGATACGCGCTTCCTCATGATGACCTGCGGCGGCTGCTGTGGAGCCGGGCTCTCGGCGAAACTGGAAAATCTGGGCAGGAAGCTGAAGAAATACGGCGATGCCAGGGAAAATGTGACCATCCACTTCGCGTCGTGCATCGTGTCCGACAGCTATCACCGGCCGCCCTGTCCTTTCCGCAATTATATGGCCCAGATCATCGAACGCAAAGGCTATCCCCTGGTCCACGGGACCTATATTTCCCGCATGACCGAAGAAAAACGGAAGCAAGGGACCTATCATGCCTTATAGAAAAGGGAAAAGCCTTATAGCCGCCATCCTGCTGGCCAGCTTCTTGAGCGGAGGAACGGCTTTCCTGCCCCTTCCTGTGATAGCAGCCGGAGGTGTGGCCGTCGATGGGAAGGCCATGAAGCAGGCCGACTGGCAGCTGGCAAAAGCCTACGGCCGGCCCATGCTCGACGTTCCGGCCGGTGCCGATACGATTATGGGGCCGGCGACGATTCCGGCCCGCCAGATGGTCCATTTCATCCGCCAGCGCAATCCTCATCCTAAATTGAATGCGCCCCTGGAAGACGTCGTCCAGGCCTATTATGACGAAGCCGGCCGCGAAGGCATCCGTCCTGACGTGGCCCTCTGCCAGGCCTTGAAGGAAACGGGCTACTTTGCCTATGGCGGTGACGTGTCGCCGGACCAGAATAATTTCTGCGGCCTCGGTGCGACGGGCAATAAAGTCGCCGGTGCCCGTTTCGCCACGCCTCAGCTCGGCGTGCGCGCCCATATCCAGCATCTCCTGGCCTATGCCAGTACGGAGCGGCCCAAGACGGCCATCGTCGATCCCCGCTATGAACTTTTGGCCGAAAAACATCCCGAACTCTATGGTAAGGTCGATTCCTGGACGGGCCTCAATGGCCGCTGGGCCGTACCGGGCAAGCATTACGGCCAGGAAATCCTCTGGATGTGGACGGAAGCACAGACGCCGGACGGTACGAATGACAGCCTGATCACGGGCTTCGAGAGAGTCTTTGCCCATCCTGACGACGCCCAGGCCTATCTCTACCGGGGTATCCTCTTCTTCAACCGCCAGGACTACTGGCTGGCTGAACGGGACTTCCGGCGCGCCCTGGAACTGGACAAGACGTCACCGGCGGCCTGGTACGACCTGGCTTTGACGCAACAAAAAAGAGGGGAGCCCGAAGCTTCCCTCACCAGTTACGACCAGGCCATCGCCTGCCGCCCGGAATATCTGCAGGCCTGGTATAACCGCGGCCTCTTGGCCATGGACCTGCACCGGGACGACGAAGCCCTGCGGTCCTTCCAGGAAATCCTGCGCTTTTCGCCACAATCGGCCGATGCGGCCAACGCCATGGCCATCGTCTATCTCCGCCAGGGGAAATATGACGACGCCGGCTCGTGGCTGGAAAAGGCCGGTCAGATCAATTCGGCCAATCCCAGGGTCCAGGCCAATCGCCGGCAATTCCAGACCTATCTGCGATAGCTGTATTTGAATTTCATCAATTTGTCCATCAAATATTCCAAGTGACTCTTTTCTGCCTTCATCGGTCCATCGGTCGTCTGTACCAGGTGGGCCGTTTCTTTTTTCTGATTGAATTCCACATCGTAGCCATGCGTCACCATCAAAGCTTGTTCCAATCCATAAATCAACATAAGCCCTGCCCCCTTTTTTAGTCTGAAAACAACAAAAGATGCAACGGCGAAATAAATGCTGCGTTGCATCTTTTGTCTTGCTG
>CABQJB010000034.1 GCA_902464195.1 uncultured Megasphaera sp. | reverse complement strand
GGGGTTGACTGCTGACTGCTGACTGCTAATCCCTAATCCCTAACGGCTAATCCCTAACTACTAAAACGTTTTGCCTAATCATTTAACGTTTAACCGCATTTTATTTTAAAATTTTACAGCAAAACATCTTGACATGAGCCAGCAAATTGCGTACAATGTGTTCATGCTTCAGGAAACACACAGGAAGCAACATATTAGTAAATCTAATGACGAGAGAAAGTAGTCTACATCATTGCTTTTCAGAGAGCTGGCGGCCGGTGTGAGAGCCAGTACGGTGATATGGATGAAGCTCCTCTCCGAAGATCGACGCTGAATCTTATTAGGCGTCGACGGCATTTCACCGTTACCAGAAACGCGTATGTTGGTACGTTGTAGAGAGTCCGGCTGCAGTAATGCACCGGGAATCAGGGTGGTATCGCGGAATTATACTCCGTCCCTTACAGAAGGGGCGGAGTTTTTTTGTTGGCCTCTTTTGACAAATCTCTAAATCCCAACGATAAAATTTTTATTTTATTACAAAGGAGATATGTTATCATGGCAAAAGTATTTTATGATCAGGATGTAAACTGGGATGTAATGAAAGGCAAAAAAGTCGCAATCATCGGTTATGGCAGCCAGGGCCACGCTCATGCGTTGAACCTCAAAGACAGCGGCATCGACGTCGTCGTCGGCTTGTATGAAGGCAGCAAATCCATCGCCAAAGCTCAGGCAGCCGGCCTTGAAGTTAAATCCGTTCCGGAAGCTGTTAAAGAAGCCGATATCACGATGATCTTGATTCCGGACGAAAAACAGGCTGACGTCTACGCAAAAGAAATCGCTCCTAACTTGAAAGACGGCAGCGCCCTTGCTTTTGCTCATGGTTTCAACGTTCACTTCAAGCAGATTGTTCCTCCTTCGACGGTCGACGTCTTCATGGTCGCTCCGAAAGGCCCGGGCCACCTCGTTCGTCGTACTTTCACCGAAGGCGGCGGCGTTCCTGATGTATTCGCTGTCGAACAGGACGCTACCGGCAAAGCCTTCGACATCGCTTTGGCTTATGCCCGCGGCATTGGCGGTACTCGTGCCGGCGTCATCCAGACGACCTTCCAGGAAGAAACGGAAACAGACCTCTTCGGCGAACAGGCAGTCCTCTGCGGCGGCATCTGCCAGTTGATCACCAACGGTTTTGAAACGCTTTGCGAAGCTGGTTATCAGCCGGAAATCGCTTACTTTGAAACCTTCCATGAAATGAAGTTGATTGTCGACCTCATGTATGAAGGCGGCATGGCTAAGATGCGTAAATCCATCAGTGATACGGCAGAATACGGCGACTACACAGCCGGCCCGCGCGTCATTTCCCAGGATTCCAAGAAAGCCATGAAAGACGTCTTGACTGACATCCAGACTGGTGCTTTCGCCAAAGATTGGCTCTTGGAAAACAAAGCCGGCGGCCGCGCTCACTTCCTCGCTATGCGCCGTCAGCACGCTGAACATCCGATTGAAAAAGTCGGCGCTAAACTCCGCGACATGATGCCGTGGCTCCACAACAACGACCAGAACGACTAAGTAAAATCAGTTCATCGCAGGCCGTTCGTCGTTCATCGAAAAGGACGATGAATGGCCGCTTCGATGAACGAACTACGACAAACGATAACGATACTAAGAGGTGAATGATGATGAAAATGACAGGTGCAAGGGCAGTGCTGGAATGTTTGAAACGGGAAGGCGTCGACGTCGTCTTCGGCTATCCCGGAGGGGCTATCCTGCCACTATACGAAGAAATGTATAAAGACAACTTCCGGCACATCCTTACCGGTCATGAACAAGGAGCAGTCCACGCTGCCGACGGCTACGCCCGCGTTACCGGCCGGCCCGGCGTCTGCATCGCCACCTCCGGGCCAGGGGTCTGCAACATGGTTACGGGCATTGCCACGGCCAATATGGATTCCATCCCCATGGTCATCATCAGCGGCCAGGTCCCGACAGGCCTCATTGGCCGCGATTCCTTCCAGGAAGCCGATATTTCCGGCATTACATCGCCTATTACCAAGCACAACTACCTGGTAAAGAATGCCGCATCTATCCCGCGCGTCCTGAAAGAAGCCTTTTACATCGCGTCGACAGGCCGGCCCGGCCCGGTCCTGATCGATATTGCCAAAGATGCCCTGGAAGCAGAAATCTATTTCCAGTATCCCGATAAAGTCCATCTGCCTGGCTACGTCGTCGAAACGGCCGGACAGGCCTACGACATCGACCGGGCTGTCGCCATGATCCAGCACAGCCAGAAACCGGTCTTCCTCGTCGGCGGCGGTGTCATCTTGTCGGAAACGACGAAGTATCTCGAAGACATCGTCGATACGACGAAGATTCCCGTCGTCACAACGCTCATGGGCAAAGGGGCTATCCCCGATTCCCACGAGCTCCATCTCGGTATGGGCGGGATGCACGGCTCTTATGCATCGAACAAAGCCATCTCAGGCTGCGATTTGCTCATCGCCCTGGGAGCCCGCTTCGACGAACGCCTGACCAGCAACGCCGATACGTTTGCTCCCAATGCACAGATCATCCATTTTGAAATCGACGATGTCGAAATCGACAAGATCATCGACATCGACTTAGGCATCAAAGGCGACCTGCGCTGGTCACTGCCCATTTTCGCCAAGAAGCTGAAAGAAAGTGCCTTCAATTACGGAGCCGCTTTCGCCGATTGGCGTCATGAGGTCCTGGCCATGAAGAAAGATCACCCCTTCGCGACGCCGCCGCGTCCAGGCTGCATTTCACCCCAGTCAATCTTCGCCGCCGTCCGGGATATAACCCGGGATGACGACACCGTAGCCATTACCGACGTCGGTCAGCATCAGATGTGGGCGGCTCAATTCTTCACGACAGACGAGCCGAAACACTTCATTTCTTCCGGTGGTCTGGGCACGATGGGCTTCGGCCTGCCGGCTGCCCTCGGTGCCAAAGTAGCCTGTCCCGAAAAAACAGTCGTCGTCTTTTCCGGTGACGGCAGTATCCTCATGAACTGCCAGGAGTTCGCGACCTTGTCGGAATACGGCATCGACGTGAAAGTCATCGTCTTGCACAACGATACGCTGGGAATGATCGTCCAGCTCCAGGATTTCTTTTATAACCACCATTATTCGCAATGCACCTTGAATAAGCGCAAAAACCTGCCCATGCTCGCCGAATCACTGGGCGTCAAAGGGTATGCCATCGAAAAACAGGACGATTTAATTCCTGTTCTGAAAGAGGCCTTTGCCCATAAAGGACCGGCCCTGGTCGATATCCACATCTCGCCGGAAGAACGGGTATACCCGACGGTTCCCGGCGGCAAAGCACTGAGTGACATGATTTTAGGAGGTGACGCCTGATGAGAAAACAGCATCTGGCTATCTTGTCCGATAATAAACCGGGCGTACTGACACACATTGCCGGCCTGATCAGCCGCAAGGCCATCAACATCGAATCGTTGACAGCCGGCTATACGGAAGAACAGGATGTAACGCGTTTCAACATCGTCATCAGCATCGAAGACGATAAAGAATTGAAGCAGACCATCAGCCAGCTGGCTAAACTCATCGACGTCATCAAAATCGTCAACCTCGATGAAGCGCCTTTCATCAGCTACGAACTGGCCATGATCAAGGTCCGCTACGATACACCGCAAGTCCGCGACGAACTGGCCAGCCTGGCCAATCTGTTCCACGCCAAAGTCGTCGATGTCAACTTGAATTCACTCATCCTCCGCGTCACAGGACGCGAAGACCACGTCAATGCCCTCATCAAGGTATTGTCACCATATGAAATATTAGAAATCGCCCGGACCGGGACCATCTCCCTCTCACGAGGACTCGTACCAGTCAAGGCGATGTGAAAAAAGAGGCTGCCGCATCTACGGCGCCTCTTTTTCTGTAGGGGCGCCCACGTAGGGCGCCCGTCCACGCAAATCGACCACGGAATTCTTACATATACCCGGCAGGCTCGCCCTCTACAGTGGTCCGTTTCAGCAACCGTCAGGCCATTCCTTGTAGTCATGGCCTGACGGGCTGAAAAGGCACGTGCGAGCCCCTACAAACTCCGTACTACAAACTATAAAGCAAAAGGCCTCGCATGATGGCAGAAATATCCGTGTGTGTCTCTCTCGGCAAATAGGCTATAATTATGCTATAATAAATTATATTATATTTGAAGAAATGGAGTGAGTCGCATGGCAGCTATGGTATTGACGACGGCCTGCTTTTTGCTGTCTATTCTGCCTCCGACGTGTATACAGCATCTCGCTTTCCGGCAGATTCTGCAGGAGCCGCAAAAGACCCGCGTACGGCGCAGTTACCTGGTCATTTTCCTCATAGAAATCGTCCTCTTCATGGCTATCTTTCAGTTCGGCTGGCTGGAGTTCCGCTTCTTGTCCTATAAGAAGCTGCTCATGGCCTATTGGATTCCCTACTTCCTTGTATTTTCCTTTCTCGCCCGGCCTTATGCCTATCAGAACATCTTTGTCGCCGGCATGCAGGGCATCTGTACGACGACCTTCCACGTCTTGGCGATGAACCTGATCCTGCTCTTTGTGCCGCGCAGCGCCTTCTTTACCTATCTGCCCGTCCATCTGGTACTGTATACGGCTCTGTACGTCCTCTTTTCCCCGCTGCTGCTGACTTTCTTCGACCGCCTCTTCCTGAAATACCGCTCGCTCCCATTACTGACTTTTTGGAAATACTGCGCCTGGCTGCCTATCCTGCTGAGCATGTACTCTGGATTCTTATCCCTCAAAGACGGTCCGCTGTCCCAGGACTATTTCCTTCCCCGCATCTTCCACGCCTCGTCGGGCATCTTCATTGCCCTCATCATGTACATGGGCACAAAACTCATTGCCCAGCAGGTCGACTTACAGCGCCGGAATCATCTGCTCGCCGCCCAGATGAATGCCCTAAGCAACTATACGAGTCTCCTGCAGGACGCCCAGAAACGCATGTCCATCTTCCGTCATGACAGCCGCCACCAGCTGCGCCTGCTTTCAGAACTCATCAGCCAGGATGATGACCAGGCCGCCCTGGCCTTCTTGAAGAGCATCGATATAGAACTTTCCCAGACCCAGCTGCAGCAATGGACGAAGAACAAAGCCATCAACACGGCCATCACGCCGGGCCTGGAAGGGCTGAAACAGGATGGCGTGTCCATCATGGCCGACCTGCCCTTTCCCCCGTCCCTGCCCTTTGAAATCGCCTTAGGCGACATCCTGGCCAAAGCCATTGCCATGTCGGCCCAGGCCCTCCAGTCCCTGCCGAAAGACCAGCGCCTGCTCATCATCGGGACATCGCCCATACACGGCGGCCTGCTGGTCTTCATCAAACATGCCGTTTCACCGGACATCCCCGACGATAAAAATGACCTCCTCCAGGAAGAGCCCTATGCCCATTTCGTCCCGGACCTGAACCAGTTCTCCCGGCTCTACGAGGCGACCTTCCGCTACGACCTCCACGACCACCTGGCCAGCCTGTATTTGACGATTCCCTATCGGGATTGATTGGAAGTGACACTCAGCTATGCTTTATGACATCGTGACCGTTTTCCTGATGACGACGGCCCTCATGCCGCCAGCTATCCTCCAGTACTATGCCTTTGAGCCCTTGCTGAAGCATCGGCAGAAAGTCCTCGTCCTGGGTGGATATGCCGTCCTGTACCTCATGGAACTCATCTTTTTCCTCTATATGTTCATCTGGGGTCCCTGGGAACACAGCTTCATCTTATATAAAAAAATCTTTGTCATCGCCTGGATTCCCCATTTTCTCTGGGCCGTCGCAACAATCCGGCCTTATTTATTCCGCCATCTCTACGTCTTTTCCATCCGCGCAGCCTGTACGATCTTCGTCCACACCCTGATGGCCCTGATCCTGCTGGCCATCTTCCATGGCGACAGCTCCCGGCCGGCCCTGTCGGCAGCCATCTATCCGGCCCAATGGCTGTTCTATATCGTCTGCTACATGGCCCTCATGCCCATGCTGCGCCGTTATTTCAATGAAGTCTTCGTGAAATACCGTCATCTGACGACGCATCACTATTGGAAATACATCAGCATGCTGCCGCTCTTCCTGCTGCTGGACATGTACTTCATCATGGCCAGTTCGGACGTCCTCATCATGGACCGGATGCTCCTGCCCCGCAGTATCCTGCTCCTGGCTTTGCTCATCATCGCCCAGAGCATCCGCACGGGCCTCCGCCAAACCGATCAGACCCTGAAGATGTACGAACGGACAGAAAATATGACAGCCCAAATCGAAGCCAGCTACGATTATACCCATTCCCTGCTGGAGTCACAGGACCAGATGAAGGCCATATATAAAAAACGCAAGGCCTACCTGGACGAACTGGAACAACTCATCGTGTCCCATCGTTCCCAAGAAGCCCTGCAGTTCATCGAGGAAATCGGCACCCAGCTGAATCAGACTAAACGCAGGCAGTATTGCCAGAATCCCCTGGTCAACGCCGCCTTGTCGACGTATCTGGCCAAGGCCGAAGCCATGCACATGCCCATTACGGTCAAAGCCGTCATCCCCAGGGAAAACGCAGCCCTCAGTTCTGACCTGGCCATCGTCTTGTCAAACCTCATCGAAAACGCCATCCATGCCAGCGAAAAGCAGCCCGACAGCCACCGTGCCCTGTCCCTGCTTACCATCTGCCAGGGCGACATTCTCAGCATCCTGGTCAAGAACCGCTTCGACGGGACAGTCGCTCTCGATGAAGATGGCCTGCCGACGACAAAGGCCAAGGGCCATGGCATCGGCATGAAATCGCTGAGCCGCTTCCGCGACACCTATGACGCCAGCGTCCTCTGCACCTGTGAAGACGGCTGGTTCTCTACGTATATCCGCGTCCCCTGGGGCGAAGGCAGCCCGTCTTAGACGACGCCCGTGCCGTCGAAGGCCGGGATGAAGGCGTCGCTGGCGCTGCCTTTTTCCTGGACGAAGCCATCTTCAATGCCGCTGTCGAAGAGATACTGTTCGGCTTCATCGTACTCTTCGTCCGACAAGGGCCGATTGATTTCGGGGTAGTCCCCAGCCCGGCCGCAGGGTACATACTGGCGCATCAAACTGAATAAGACCTGGCCGTCATCGAAGTGGTCCCGCACCCAGTCGATGACGGCTTTCGTATTGTCTACACAGCCCGGCAGGATGAGATGGCGGATGACGACGCCCTTCTGCAGGATGCCGTCGTCGTCCATTTCGTAAGGGCCGACCTGGTTGTACATGCGCAGAATAGCTTCTGTTGCGACTTGCGGATAGTCTTCGGCCGCACTGTAGCGCTTGGCCAGCTTCGGGTCGAGGTATTTCAAATCGGGCAGATAAATCTGAACTTTACCCTTGAAATCGTCAATCGTCTCCTGCGCTTCATAGCCGCCGCAGTTGTAGACGACCGGCACCGGCAGGGGGGCAGACAGGCTTTCCAAAATAGCCTGCTTATATGGCGTCGGCGTGACCAGATTGATGTTATGCGCCCCTTGGGCGATGAGCTGACCGTAAATCTCCCGCAGCTTGTCCACCGTAATGGGCACGCCCGTCCCGCCCATGGAAATAGTCGCATTCTGACAAAAACAGCAGCGCAGGTTGCAGCCCGTGAAAAAGACGGCCCCGGACCCGCGGCTGCCGCTGATACAAGGTTCTTCCCACTGATGCAGGGCTGCCCGGGCCACGACGGGCTGGAGCGGGCTGTGACAAAAACCGGGCATCTTTTTTTCATCCCAAAAGGCCGCGCGGACGACGCCGCAGCGGCGGGGACAGTCATTACAATAAGTTTCCATACTTTTCTATACCTCAGTCAAAAATTTTTCCGGGATTCAGGATATTCTTCGGGTCCCAGGCCTGCTTTACAGCCTTCATCAAGGCCAGTTCCACCGGATCCGTATACTTGGCGAACAGGGCCTTGCGGGCCTGACCGATGCCGTGTTCGCCGGAAATGGCACCGCCCAGCTCATAAGCCGCCTGGCAGGCCTTATCTTCAAAGGCGGCGACTTTCTGCTTTTCATCTGCTTCATCGGCGAAGCCCTTGCGCAGGACATCAAGATGAATATTGCCGTCGCCGGCGTGGCTGACGCCGCGAAAGACGACGCCCAGTGCCTGTCCCAGCGTCCGTAATCGTTCCATAAAAGACAGGAGCCGGTCCGGTGGGACGACGAAGTCTTCCATAGCCGCGACGGGACAGTCCGCAGCCGACGCTTCCGTAAAGGCTTTGCGGGCCTTCCATACCTTATCGGCATCGGCCATGAAGACATCGACAGCCCCCAGGCGGCGGCAGACTTCATCGACAGTGACGCAGTCGTCATCGAGCGTTTCATCCCGCGAGCTGTCGAGCTGGATGATCATATAAGCGCCGCCAGCCGGGCAGGGTTGTTTTTCTTTAAGCCAGGCCTGGACGACGGAAATGACATCATAGTCCATGAATTCCAGGCACGTCGGCGTAATACCAGCCTTGGGCAGAGCCGTAACCAGGCCCAGGGCCGTTTCTGGCGACGGGAAGACAGCCAGGACGTGGGCCGTCGCCTTGGGCAGGGGGACGAGCTTCAAGGTCAGCTTGGTGATGATGCCCAGCGTCCCTTCGGATCCGATGACGATTTTTTCCAGGGGATAGCCGGCCGTCATCTTGTGCAGGCGCTTGCCAAGATGGGCAATCTGCCCGGTCGGCGTGACAACTTCGATAGCGTAGATCTGATCCCGTGTCGTCCCGTATTTGACGGCCCGGTTGCCGCCGGCATTGGTCGCGCCATTGCCGCCGATACAACAGCAGTCGCCGCTGCAGGGGTCGCCGGCATAGAGGAGGCCCCGCTTACGGGCTTCTTCCTGTATCCGTGCCGTAATGACGCCGGCCTCGACGACCATGTACATGGCGTCTTCATTGATTTCTACGATGCGGTCCATCCGCTCCGTACTGACCATGATGCCGCCGCGGCTGTCGGCTACGGCACCGCCTTCCAGGCCGGTCCCGGTCCCCCTGGGGATGACCGGGATGACGGCGTCATTGGCCAGGCGGATGACAGCTGCCAATTCTTCGGCCGACGCCGGCAGGACGACGACGTCGGGCAGACAGGAAGCCCCCGTCCCTTCATCCTGTCCATAGGGAATCTTTTTATCCCGGTCCGTCCAGACGTATTTAGCGCCGACAACGGCTTCTAGAGCCGCGACGACGGCCGGTGTTACGTGATTATACTCCATGACTCACTTCTTTCTCAGGCTTCCTGCCCGAAGATGAATTTCAAATAACTTTCCTGGAACTGGCGGTATTTCCGCTTGGCCAGGGGAATCTTATGGCCTTGTATCTCGATGTAATCGCTCTTGATGACGCGGATAGCCGACTGGTTGACGATATATCCCTTTCCAGGCGATACGAACTGGCCTGGTGCAATGGCTTCCAGCGTATCCAAGAGACTGGCCAGGGACTGCCGCGTTTCCAGCAGCGAATGGTCTGCCGTGTAGACCTGCTGGATGTGACCATTGCTTTCGACGTAGAGGATGGCATTGACTTCTTCGACCTGAATACCACCGCCGACAAGGCGGAAGATCATCTTGCCACTGTGGCGCTGGCGGATGCTTTCCATGACGCGGTCCATAGCCTGGTCGAATTCCTTCTGCGTAAAGGGCTTGACCAGGTAGTGGGCCGCCCGGACGGCAAAGGCTTCGACGGCAAATTCCTCGCTCGTCGACAAAAAGACGATTTCCGCCCGGCTCTTCTGCTTGCGCATCTCTGCGGCAATGTCCGTCCCCAACAGGCCGGGCATACAGATATCCAGCAGGACAATGTCGAAGTTCCCTTTCTTTTCAAAAGCATCGACGAAATCCATGGCATTATTACAAGTAAAGACTTCTATCGGTTCCTTTTTATCGTGGAAATACTGTTGGACGGCTTTTTCGATGAGGTCCAACTGTTCCTGTAAATCATCACAAATCGCAATTCGTACCATCGTGACGCCTCCCTTCAATAAACGAGTATTTTACAAGTTTATTATATCACCAGATTCGCCTCAAGCCGTCCGATATGTCACGAAATGGCGCATTTTTGACGCGTAGCGGCGTTCAGAGGAAGGTATTTACCATCATGCATGGTTTGTTTTCTATAGTAGGGGCCGTCCCAAAGGGCGGCCCGCTTAGTACAGAGTTTGTAGTTTGTAGAACATGAGGCTAAATTTAAAACCATCCGCTAACCCCTAGCCACTAGGCGCCTTCGTAGGGGCGCCCACGTGGGGCGCCCGTCAGCATATGCAAGAATCCTGTTATCACCAATTTGCGTGAGCGGGCTCGCCACGTGCGAGCCCCTACAGAAAGGGCGCTGTCTTCATGTGACAGCGCCTCCCACACTACAGTATGATGCCCCGCAGGAGCGGTACGATGGTGAACTGATATAATTTCAAAAATCCGAAGACGCAGATGCCGATGGATGCGCCGACGATGGCCCCGTTGATACGGATCCAGGCCAGGTCTTCGCCGACTTTACTTTCCAGGAACTGATTGAACCGCTTCTTGTCGAAGCCCGACAGGACGTCGCGGACAGCGACGGCGATGAGCGAGTGTTCATGTTCCAGGATGACGTTGCAGGCCCGGCGTATTTGTTCATCGAGCCAGTCTTTGATTTCCGGATAAGACCGGCAGTATTCCAGGTAATGGATGAACTGTTCTTCCAATAAATCTTTCAATTCTTCCTTTCCCTGGTCGCCTTTGGTGAAATAGTCCTTGGCCGAATTCTGCGTCGCCGTCAGCCACTGCTCGATGGGCAGGGAGTCGACGAACTGGTCCTGCCAGTTCTGGACGCCAAAGGCCAGCTGGCCGTTCATGGAGTAAAGGAAGAGTTCCAGCTTACGGCACAGCCATTCGCGCTGTTCCCCTTCGGCATGTTCCCACTGGTCGAGCCATTCGACGATGCCCAACTTGATATCCTTGGCAATCTTACGGGTATCGACGATGCCCAGGACTTTGGTCAGGGTGATGCTGGACATGGACGAGTGCTGCGATTCTTCACGCCACTGGAGGATGAGCTTTTCCAGGAGGCTGTCGAAGTCGTCGCTGTTGACCAGTTCCCGCACGAGGCCGATGGCATCGTTGAACATGTTGCTGTTCGGGTCTTCCAAAAGAGAAATGAGGCGGTCCTGGAAGAAACTGACCAGAGGCTGCTGTTTCAAGTACTTGCGGATATGCGAGGCAATGGATGCCTGGGTCCCGCCTTTCTGGGCATAGCGGTAAGCCCGCTGGGCCACTTCATAGAGGACGTTGCGGAACTTTTCCCGGCCGTTCGGGCCGCGCAGCCAGCCGACGAGCTTATCGATGAAAGAAATCTGATAGAGTTTGTCCTGCCACATATTGGGCTGGAGCAGCTTTTCCGAAATGATTTTGGTCATGCTGTCGATGATCTGGTCGCGATGGCGATAGAGCAGTTCCGTGTGATACGGGAATCCCAGCGGCTTTTCAAAGAGTGCCGTAACGGCGAACCAGTCGGCGATGCTGCCGATGAGGGCCGATTGGATGACGAAGAACAGCAGTTCTTCCCAGACCGAGACGTCATGCGTATACCACCAGAGGAAAATGGCGATGAAGCAGACGAAAGACAAGCCCAAAATCGTATTGGCACGCTGTCTGTATGTCATAAGATAGCCCCTCCCTTCACGGCGTACATGACCAGGTAAATGACGGCACCCAGGATGGCGCCGACGAGCGAACCGTTGACGCGGATCATCTGCAGGTCATACCAGACACTGTTTTCCAACTGTTCTGCCAGGTAGTTGCCGTCGTATTTCAGGATTTCCTGTTCCGCTGTCTTGCCGAACCAGACCTGGAGGCGCTTCAATTCACGGGCTGCAAAGGCCAGGGCCTGGCGGTTCATGTGTTCCACCTGGTCCGGGCTTTCACGCCACGATTCCAGTTTATTGATGACGTAGTTAGCTGCGACCTTGCAGACCCGCTTCTGCCGTTCCGGGTCCTGGACGTAGCGCTGCCAGGCTTCTTTCGTATCCGGCCGCGTGACCAGGCTGTTGTACATGCGGTTCTTATAGCTGTCGATGCGCTGGCGCCATTCGTCGTTGAATTCGATTTTTTCCGTCTGTTTCCACAAATAGCGCAGGGCCTGCTGGCGCTGGAGGGAATTGTCTTCCTTGGCTTCGGCCAAAAGGTCCAGGCATTTCGTCTGCAAAAGGCCGGCTACGTGGTCCGGCTGGAAGACTTCCATCTTCAAGGCCGCCTTGATGGCCCAGCCGAGGAGGATATTATGCTTGGCATACTGGCGCAGGGAAGCTTCGTAGATTTCACCGACATAGCGCTTCATCGTTTCGCTGCGCACGAGGTCTTCCAGGTTGAGGATCATGAAATCGAGGAAATCCTTCCCCGATTCACCGCGCAGGCCGATTTTGATGGCCTTGCTCATGATTGGTGCCAGGTCGACTTTCTCGATGGCCTGGCCGCCGATACCGGCAAAAGCCTTGACGACGGTCTTCATGTCAATGGTATACAAGAAGGTATTGAGGATCTGGCCGAAGACGCGTTCTGCCGACTGGAAACCCTTTTCCGTATGGAGATAATCCAGCGTCGCGCCCAGGATGGGATGATGTTTGAGGACGTTGTACATATTGGAAACGGTCAGGATTTCATATTCGATCATATGCCGGGCCATTTCGGCAATGCGTTCCTTACTGTTCGGGATGAGGGCCGTCTTGAAGGAAATGCCCAGAGGCCGGCGGAACAGGGCCGTTACAGCATACCAGTCTGCCAGGCCGCCGATGAGGGCCGCCCCGGCCAGATGGGTCAGCAGTCCGCCGACAAAAAAGTCTTGGAAGGGGTATGCCAGAAGCAGGAGGACTGCCGCCGTAATCAGGATATAATTGGCAATCTGGCTGCGTCTGCCCCCGTGTGTATTACTTGCCATAATACCTCCTTACTGCCCGTCGATGATGACGTCATCGCCATCATGCTGGGGAATCCACAAGGGCACGTCCGGATAGGCCTGTTTAAAGGCCGCCGACGGCGTCCAGGGCGTACCGAAATAATGCATGGGGATGAGGCATTTCGTGACCGAAACGTCTTTCAGGAAACCCGTGACGCCCCATTCGCGGGCGCCTTCCAGGCGGGCGTCGACAGGGAAAAAGACGATGTCGAAAGTCTGTCCGGCAAGGTGTTTCATTTCCCGGTCAAAGTTAGCCTTGGCTTCGGCATTATTTTCATCCGTATCGCCGAGCCAGTGCCACCAGTTCAAATCGCCGGCATGGAAAATCTTCAAGCCATCCGTTTCCACCAGGAACGACCCGCCTTCATCGGTCGACCCATACTGGGTCACCGTCGTATCGTCCAGTGGCAGCGTTTCATACAATTTCATGGCATGGAACCGGTCTGACGGGATATCTTTGAGGCGCACGTCTTCATTGACGATGTACTGGGCACCGCCAAACTGACCGATGCTGCGGTTGAAATGGTCTTCATGCCAATGGCTGACAAAGAACCACAACGGCTTCCTGCCGACATGACTGTAAGCCTTGACCGTCCCCGATGGATCCTTGTAGTAATCAAAGACCAGCACCTTGGAATCCGTCTCGACGGCAAAACCGCTGTGATTCAAAAAGGTAATCTGTACACTCATATAGTAACCCCCTTATCGGTTGTTTAATGGCTATTGCATACTTTTTATTATACCATATATGCGTCGCCCGTGTACATGCCAGGGAGAGTTAGTGGTTCGTGGTTCGTGGCTCGTGGTTCGTGGCTCGTGGTTCGTGACTAGCTGCCAGCAGCTAGCAGTTAGCAGTTAGCGGTTAGCGG
>CABQJB010000033.1 GCA_902464195.1 uncultured Megasphaera sp. | reverse complement strand
CGCGTGGACGATGGGCAGCTGGGAAAGGCGCTCTACGTCGCGGCGGACGTCGGCCAGACTCTGGCCGGGCAGGCCATACATCAGGTCCAGGGACAGGTTATGGATGCCGGCGGCATACGCAGCCTGGATGGCTGTCTCACCCTGGGCGGCCGTGTGGACCCGGCCCAGAAAGGCCAGCATGGCGTCGGAAAAGGACTGGACGCCCAGGCTCAGGCGGTTGACGCCACAGTCGGCCAGGGCCGCGGCCTTGTCATAATCGAGGCTGTCCGGATTGGCTTCCATTGTGATTTCCGCATCACCGGCAATACGGAAGGTCTGCCGCAGGGTCTTCAAGATACGGCCTATATCGCCGACTTCCAGCATCGACGGCGTGCCGCCGCCGAGGTAAATCGTATCGGCCCCTTCCCCGGCATAGGGTGAGGCGGCGATGTCCCGGCACAAGGCCCGGACGTAGCCATCGCGATAGCGCTCCAGGCCGGCATAGGACGGAAAGTCGCAGTACAGGCATTTATGGCGGCAGAACGGGATGTGGACATAGAGGCCCAGCATCATTCTTCGTCGACTTTGAGGACAGCCATGAAGGCTTCCTGCGGGATTTCGACAGTGCCGAACTGTTTCATGCGCTTCTTGCCTTCCTTCTGCTTTTCCAGGAGCTTGCGCTTACGGGAAATATCGCCGCCATAGCACTTGGCCAGGACGTCCTTGCGCAGGGCGGCCACGTTTTCACGGGCAATGATCTTATTGCCGACGGCGGCCTGAATAGGAATCTGGAAGAGCTGGCGCGGAATGAGGCTGCGCAGCTTTTCGACCAGAGCGCGGCCGCGGCGGGCGGCGAAGTCTTTATGGACGATGATGCTCAGAGCGTCGACGACGTCACCGTTGATGAGGATGTCCATTTTGACCATGGGCGACGCCTGATAGCCGTTGAGCTCATAATCGAGGGACGCATAGCCGCGGGTCGCCGATTTGAGGACGTCGAAGTAGTCGTAGAGGATTTCGCACAGGGGCAGGTTGTAGATCAGGGAAACCCGCGTATCGTCGAGGTAATCCATGGTGACGTACTGGCCGCGGCGGTTCTGGGAGATTTCCATGACCGTGCCGACCATGTCCTTGGGGATGATGATCGTCGTCTTGACCAGCGGTTCTTCGATGTGGTCGATTTTCGTCATATCCGGCATCTGCGACGGGTTATCCACTTCGACCATGGTGCCATCCGTACAGTAGACGTGGTAAATGACCGACGGCGCCGTCGTGATCAGGGACAGGTTGTATTCCCGTTCCAGCCGTTCGCGGACGACGTCCATGTGCAGGAGGCCCAGGAATCCGCAGCGGAAGCCGAAGCCCAGGGCCGACGACGTTTCCGGTTCAAAGAGCAGGGCCGCATCGTTGAGGTGGAGTTTTTCCAGGGCATCGCGGAGGTTGTCGTAATCGTTCGTTTCGACCGGATAGAGGCCGCAGTAGACCATGGGCACGGCCTTGCGGTAGCCCGGCAGAGCTTCTTTAGCCGGATTGTCAGCCAAAGTGACCGTATCGCCGACGCGGCAGTCGCGGACGTTCTTCATGCTGGCTGCCAGATAGCCGACGCTGCCACATTCCAGGGACGGGACGGGATGCATCTGGGGCAGGAAGACGCCCGTTTCGATGACTTCAAATTCCTTGCCCGACGCCATCATGCGGATGCGCTGGCCCGGCTTGACACTGCCTTCCATGATGCGGATGTTGGCAATAGCCCCTTTATAGGCATCGAAGTGGGAGTCAAAGATGAGGGCCCGCAAGGGCTTGTCCCCTTCGTCAGCCGGTGCCGGGATGCGCTGGACGATGGCTTCCAGGACCTTATCGACGCCGTAGCCCGTCTTGGCGCTGATCATGATGGCGTCCGACGCGTCGAGGCCGATGACGTCTTCGATTTCCTTGCAGACCCGGTCGGGGTCGGCGCTGGGCAGGTCGACTTTATTGATGATGGGAATGATTTCCAGGTCGTGTTCCAGGGCCAGGTAAACGTTGGCCAGTGTCTGGGCCTCGACGCCCTGGGTGGCATCGACGATGAGCAGGGCCCCTTCGCAGGCCGCCAGGCTGCGCGATACTTCGTAGTTGAAGTCGACGTGCCCCGGCGTGTCGATGAGATTGAGCGTATACTGTTTGCCATCTTTGGCATCATAGATGAGACGGGCCGACTGGGCTTTGATGGTAATGCCCCGTTCCCGTTCGAGATCCATCGTATCGAGGAGCTGGTCTTCCATTTCCCGTTTGGGCACGGTGCCGGTCATTTCCAGCATCCGGTCGGCCAGCGTCGATTTGCCATGGTCGATATGTGCGATGATTGAAAAGTTTCTGATATGATCTGTAGACACAGGAATCCTCCTCTTTTTTTCCTATTGAATGACGCCGCCGCCCAGGACGCGTTCGCCTGTTTCGGCGTCGTAAAGTACCAGGGCCTGGCCGGCCGTGACGGCGCGCTGGGCGTCGTCGAATTCGACCCGCAGGCTGTCGCCGTCGGGATAGACTGTGCAGGCCGCTTCGCGGGCAGCATAGCGTATCTTGCCCAGGGCCCGGAACGGCGCAGACGGCGCCCCTTCGACCCAGGTCGCTTCAGCGGCGTGGACAGTCTTTGAGAACAAATCCTGTTCCGAGCCGACGACGACACGGTTATGGACCACGTCGAGAGCCGTTACATAGTACGGGCCGCCGGGACCGCCGAGGTTCAGGCCCCGGCGCTGGCCGATGGTATAGGCCGCAATGCCCTTGTGGCGGCCGATGACGCGGCCGGCCTTATCGACGAAGTCGCCGGGCTTGAAGATGCCCTGGCGTTCGTGCTGCAAGAAGCCTTTATAGTCGTTGTCCGGGATGAAGCAGATATCCTGGCTTTCAGGCTTGTTGAAGACCGGCAGGCCCCATTCCTTGGCCAGTTCCCGCGTGTGGACCTTTTCCAGGCCGGCCATGGGGAATAAAATGTGGGGCAGCAGGTCCTGCGTCAGCTGGTAGAGGACATAGGACTGGTCCTTGCGGCGGTCCGTGCCGCGGAGCAGGGAATAAATGCCCGTCCCTTCGTCCTTTTGGATGCGGGCGTAATGGCCCGTTGCCAGGAAGTCGGCACCGAACTGCTTGGCCTTTTCCCAGAGCAGGCCGAATTTAATGAATTTATTGCAGGCAATGCAGGGATTGGGCGTCTTGCCGTGGACGTAGGAATCGACGAAGTAGTCGATGACGTCGCGCCGGAAGATATCGCGGAAATCCAGGGTATAATGGGGAATCCCCAGAACCGAGGCGACGGCTTTGGCATCGTCGACGGAACTGAGGGAGCAGCAGGCGTGGACGTTGTCGATAGTGCAGGCCGGGTCTTCTTCCCACAGGCGCAGGGTAATGCCAATGACGTCATAACCCTGCTGCTTCAAAAGGCCGGCTGTGACCGAACTGTCGACGCCGCCGCTCATGGCTACGGCAACTCGTTTCATACTATTTCTCCTCTACTTTTACGGACAGCGTCGCCGATGATGGCGACGGCTGCTTCGATTTCATCTAAGGTATTTTCTTTGCCCACGGACAGGCGGATGCTGCTGCGCAGCCATTTTTCCTCGACGCCCATGGCCTGGAGGACGTGGGACGCTTCGACGGCGCCGGCTTCGCAGGCCGAACCGGCCGATACGGCCAGGCCCTGCAGGTCGAGGGCGATGAGCAGGATGGCGCTGTCCACACCGTCGACGCTGAAATCGATGATGTTGGGCAGGACGTGGTTGCGCCGACCGTTGAGGTGGAAGCGGGCGTCGCCCTTAATGAGCCGTTCATAGACGGCATCGGTCAGGCGCCGCGCCGCCCGGACGCGGTCATCCCGTTCAGCCTCCAGGAGTTCGGCAGCCTTGCCGAAACCGGCGATGGCGGCGACGTTCTCCGTGCCAGCCCGCAGGCGGTGTTCCTGAGGGCCGCCATAGGCTTCGGCGGCGACTTGCAGTCCGTGGCGGATGTACAAGGCGCCGACGCCTTTGGGACCGTAAATCTTATGGCTGCAGACCGTGAGCATATCGATGCCCTGTTCCAACGGACGGATGGGCAGATAGCCAAAGGCCTGGACGGCGTCGACGTGGAAGGCGATGCCCTTCTGCCGGGCCAGGGCGCCGATGGCGTCGATGGGCTGGACCATGCCCGTTTCATTATTGGCGTACATGACGGAAATGAGGACCGTATCGTCGCGCAGGGCCTGAGAAACGGCGTCAGCCGTGACCCGGCCGTCGGCTTCGACAGGGACATAGGTCACATCATAGCCCTTCCCTTCCAGGGCCTGGAAGGTGCGCAGGACGGCGTGGTGTTCCACAGCCGTCGTGACCAGGTGGCCGCCATGGGGGTAATTGGCCCGCAGGAAGCCAAGGATGGCCAGGTTGTCCGCTTCCGTGCCGCCGCTGGTGAAGACCAGGTCTTCCCCCTTGACGCCCAGGCAGTGGGCAACCTGGCTGCGCGCCGTCTGGACGGCAGACCGGGCCTGCTGGCCGAAATAATGAAGGCTCGACGGATTGCCGTAAGCCGTCGTCAAATAGGGCATCATGACGTCCAGGACGCGCGGGTCCATCGGCGTCGCTGCCGCGTTATCTAAATAAATTCGTTTCATTGATGATTCTGACTCCAAAATTGATGAATGGGCTATAAAAAATAGCCTATTATTTATAATACCATAGGCCTGTGTTCGTGGCTAGTAGGGGACGCCCAAAGGGCGTCCCGTTGTGGGAATCCCGCTTGCTGGCGGCCCGCTTGTGAGAATCCCATCGAATCGTGGCTCGTGGTTCGTGGCTCGTGGCTCGTAGGGGCCGTCCCAAAGGGCGGCCCGCTTGTGGGAATCCCGTTTGCTGGCGGCCCGCTTGTGGGAATCCCATCGAATCGTGGTTCATAGGGGCCCTTCAAGCGAACGCAAATTCAACCTCTCAGTCAGCTGACGCTGACAGCTCCCCTATAAAGGGAGCCTTGGGCGGGACGCCTACGGTGCGGTCCATGGGACCGCGGCGACCTGCAACATGCGAACTGCGGTCTGCGTTTATTCACAGGATTCAGGCGGGACGCCTTTTAGGCGTCCCCTACGATGCGGTCCATGGGACCGCGGCGAACTGCGGCCTGCGTTATCCACAGGATTCGCGGCGGGCTCCCCACGCGGGAGCCCCTACAGCTACTATGCCAAACTACCGTTTGGCATAGTAGCTCGGTACGCCGTCGACGTCGGCGCATTTGGTGTTGCAGCCGGCTTCGCTGCAGACCCAGAAAGGGCCATAGGGGCCGCTGCGTTTCTGGAAGGTTCCTTTGTGGCAGCGCGGGCACGGGTACGGTGAAGGCTTGGCGTCAACGGGTTTCTTTTCCCCGTCGACGGGTTCGGT
The DNA here is from genome assembly GCA_902464195.1 of uncultured Megasphaera sp. GTDB lineage: Bacteria > Bacillota > Negativicutes > Veillonellales > Megasphaeraceae > Megasphaera. The sequence continues at coordinate 8,446 of CABQJB010000033.1, read as the reverse complement.
GTGGCGGCACGACGGGTAGTTGCTGCAGCCGTAGAAGTCGCCGTATTTGCCGTGGCGCTTGACCATGGCGCTGCCGCAGACGGGACAGGTCTTGATGCCGGCTACGTGCATGACGACTTTCCGGGCCGCCGTGACCAGGGTATCCAGGAAGGACAGCTGGTCGTGGAGGAAGGTATCCAGGTTATCCTTGCCCAGGCTCATCTGATAGAGCCGTTCTTCCCAGACCGCCGTTTCATCAGGATAGAGCATTTCGTCGGGCAGGGAGTCGACGAGGAGGTATGCGTCGTCTGTCGGTTTGAGGTATTTCTTCTTGCCTTCCGTCGTCAGGAATTTGCGCTGGATGAGTTCCTGGATAATCGTCGCCCGCGTCGCTTCGGTGCCGATGCCCTGGACTTCTTTCAGTTTCTTCTTCAGGCTCTCGTCCTTGACATATTTATAGATTTCCTTCATAGCTGCCAGGAGAGTCGACGGCGTGAAGCGCGGTGGCGGCTTGGTTGCCTTCTTGTCGACCTGGCCGTTCTGGTAATGGACGCCGTCGCCCTGGCGGACAGCCGGCAGGGTCCCCTTCTCTTCTTCGTCGTCATCGTGCTTGTCGCTCTGATAGAGGACCTTCCAGCCCGGCACGGTGACTGTCTTGCCATGGGCGACGAAGTGTTCATCAGCCGCTTCGATGACCATGCGCGTCTGATCGTATTCATGGATGGGATAGAACTGGGCGATATAGGCTTGGGCCACGAGGTAATAAATGTGCTGCTGCATAGACGTCAATTTGTCGAAGGGACAGGCTACGGTCGTCGGAATGATAGCGTGATGGGCCGTAATCTTGCTGTCATTCCAGGCGCGGCTGCGTATCTTGCCGTCGGCCCCGGCGACCCAATCAGCCAGCTTCCCAGCCGGCACTTTCCCGAGATTAGCCAAAATACGTGGGATATCCTTGCGCTGGTTCACGGGAAGGTATTCGCAGTCCGACCGGGGATAGGTCGTCAGTTTCCGTTCATATAATTCCTGGGCCGTGTCGAGGACCTGCTGCGGCGTATAGCCATAGCGTTTGCCCGCCAGGACCTGCAGGGACGACAGGGACAGGGGCAGGCGCTGGGCTTCCTTCTTCTTGGTCTTCTTGTTCTCGACAATGGTCCCGTCAGGCCGTTCCTGGAGGCGTTCGAGGATGGACTGGGCCGTCTTTTCGTCGACACAACGCCCTTCCGGGTCGAGGCCGCCCTGCGTATCCCTGGGCTGCCACTGGGCGCGGATGACGCCGTTCTTATGGAGAAAATCGGCTTTGACGACGTAATACGTGACGGGGACGAAGTTGTCCAATTCCCGCTGACGGCGGACGACGAGGGCCAGAGTCGGCGTCTTGACGCGGCCGATGGGAAAGACGACGCGGTGTCCCTGACGGCGGGCGGCCAGGGTATAGGCCCGGGACAGATTCATGCCGATGAGCCAGTCGGCGCGGCTGCGGGCCAGGGCCGATTCCTTGAGATGGACAAAATCGCCGTTGTTGCGCAAATCGTCGAGGGATTCGTGGATGCTCTTCTCGTCGAGGGCATTCAAGAGGATCCGTTCGACAGGCTTCTTATTGCCGACGTAATCGAGGATCTCGTCGATGAGCAGCTGCCCTTCCCGGTCCGGGTCACCGGCGTTGACGATAGTATCGACGTCGGGGCTGGCGATGAGGTCCGTAATGACCTTGAACTGGTCCTTACTGGCCGGGCTGACCAGGAGCTTCCACTGCTTGGGGATAATCGGCAAGTCGTCGGCGTTCCAGCGCTTGTACTTGGGATCATAATCCTGAGGTTCGGCCTGCTGCAGGACGTGGCCATAAGCCCAGGTCACGATGCCGCCGCCCGTGCGGATACAGCCGTTCCCCCGCTGGTGCGGATCAGGCAGGCACTTTGCCAATTCCCGGGCCATGCTCGGCTTTTCGGCAATAAAAAGTTTCATAAGGCATCTCTCTTTCTGAAATAGACTGTATCTTATATCATACCATGGTTGGGGATTAGTGGCTAGTGGTTCGTGGTTCGAGACAAAAAACAGCCACAGTGTGATTTCTCATGCTGTGGCTGTTTTCTTTTAACTATGTCAGTGCATCAGCACTATCTTTTATCCATTCAGGCGGGCCAGGATTTCCTGGATCTGTTTCTTCATTTCCTGGTTTTCTTTTTCCAGGGCATCGATCCGTTTATCCTTAGCTGCATCGTTGGCTTTGATAGTCGAGATTTCTGCAGCCTGGTCATGGATGGTCTGTGCCATTTCGGCCTTGCTGACGCCGTTGTATGCGGAGCCTTTGCCAATCTTGAAGGAGACGCCGGCATTGAAGCCCGGGTCACCGTTGCCAAGGGAAATGCCCATGTTGACCATGGTGTTGGCGTTCGGCTGGTAGAAGGCGCCGACAGCGGCTGCATTGGCGTTATGGTAATGGCCATAGCCGACGGCGAAGCTTGCTTTATCAGCCGGGTCGAAATCAAGCGGGTGGAGGGCTGCCAAAGCATTGCTGCCGGCTGCGGCTCTGTTGATGTTCGTATCCAGACGGCTGTACGCGTTGTTCATGTCGCGGTAAATCTGCTGTGTATTGGCAGCCGTGAGGCCGTTGACGTAGCCGACGTTAGCTGCGCTGTTCGGGTCGCCGGCATCGGTTACAACACCGGTGATGACGCGGCCTTTGCCATCCTTGCCATTGACATCTATCTTCGTGGCCGTGCTGTTGCCACCAATCTGGATGGTGTCACCTTTAGTATTCGTGTGGATGAGGTCACTTGTCGTCTTGAGGCCCGTGTCCAAAGCGGACAGGTTCTGACCGACTGTGTTGCTGCCCTTGATGTAAGAGCCATCCTTGTCGACATGGACTTCCTTGTAAAGCGTGTCACCGGAAATCAGGCCCGTATCGCCAGAAGCGACCTTGCCTTTGCCTTCGACATTGACCGCGTAGGTTTTTGCACCATCTTCTTTATCAGTGCCGGGTGTTACAGTTGTATTTGTACCAGCGATGACTTTGACAGAACCTTTAGCTAGGTCACGGATAACTTCCTTGCCTTTGTCAGTAAAGCCTTTTCCATCCTTGATATTGTTGATTTCAGTAGTATTAGAAGTTACCTTTGTTTCAAGTTCTTTACGAGCTTGTTGTTCAGCATACAGCTGCTTGCCATTGACAGCATCTGTGCTGCTATCGTTCAAAGCGCCATCCTTGACATTAGTGATGGTCGTGCCACCTTCACCGCTCAGGGTGACTTTCTTCTTGTTGGAATCCTTGTCGTACTGGACTGCATTGTCACTGAGGTTCTTCATGTTGTTGGTGATATTCTGAATGGACTCAGTATTCTTCGTGATATCATCGGCATTTTTCTTGACCTGCGTATCGAGTGTGCTCAGGTTCTTAGAAACACTGTCATCCTTCTTGATGTAGTTGCCATCCTTGTCCAGCTTGCCAATCTTGCTATCGAGAGCCGACAGATTTTCACCGGTAGTCTTGTCTTTCTTCACATAGTTGCCATCTTCCTTCGGACGGACTTCATTATAGACGGTATCACCCGTTACCATCCGACCATCCTTGGCTTTGATTTCACCGGTACCAATAGCACTGCCCCACTTTTCAGCATTAGCTTTCTGGTCTTCTGCCGAAGCAAGATTACCATTAGAATCTTTCAAGTTTTTCCCGATGTTGGATGCGTCGATATTGGCTTTCTTGTTCAGGCCATTAGCGCCATCTGTCAATTCCTTCTTGGCATCGTTGACCATGTTCTGGACATCACCAACATTAGCGGCGTTGCCTTTGTTCTGTTCTGTAACGGTATATTTGCCATTTATATCTTTTTCAATGCCACTGCCAACATTAGTGATGACTTTGTTGCCACCATCAACACCTTTATTGGTGATACTCGGGCCGTTCGTAATTGTCAGGCCATTCCCATTCACTACTGTCGTAGAAGTCGTTGCCGATTCTCCTTCGCCAGTTGTGGTTGTATAGGTAGTGCTGTTCATGCCTGTCAAATTCTTGGACAATTGGACTTTCAGCTGTCCAGCTTTCGTGCTGTTGACACCGATGTTGCCGTCTGTCAGGTCACCTTTCGCACCACCGATGATTTCCAGGGTGTTGTTGAGCTTCTTGGAAATGACAGTTGTATCATCGCCCTTGAACTTCATGCCGTCTTCCATAGTGGCTACCTGATGTTCACCATTTGCATCTTCATAGACGACACGGGTCAGGCTTGTTCCGTCTACACCGTTTTCGCCATTGATGCCATCCTTGCCATCTTTACCCTCAGTGTTGTAGCCATTCTTGACTGTGATGTCGATGGAAGTTCCCGGTTTGCCATCTGCACCGTTCATGCCATTGGTCCCGGCAGGGCCTGTCAGGCCAATATGGCCGACGCCGTCTTTACCGGAAATGGAGACAGCATCATTGCCATCCTTGCCGGAGATACCGACTTTACCGTCGATACCATCCTTACCGGCTTCTCCCTTCGGGCCGGTGATGGTGACACCATCTTTGCCGTCAAGACCGCGGACCGTGATGCCATCGGATCCGTTCAGGCCGATATGGCCATCCTTGCCGTCGATGCCAATCTTACCATCTTCACCGTCTTTACCCGGTTTGCCGATGTTGATATCTTTAGACAACTTCAAATCATACGTGACCTTGCCAGTCGTGGCATCTGTAGATTCATGAAGCAAAATGTTCTTGCCAGCATAGACAGCTTGTTTAGTCTTTTCATCCTGGGTTCCGGCTGGAGTGCCGCCTTCTACAGTCAGGGCTGTATGGGCACCTGCTGTTGTGCTGACCGTCTTTAAAGCAGAATCAAGGGCTTCCAAGTTCTTCCCGGCTGAATTGTTGGCGTTCAGATAATTGTAGGTCTTAGCCTGGCCATTGTCGTCTTTTACGCTGATGCGCGTTTCATTAAAGACCGTACCACCGGTGACAAGCTGCTGAGAGCCGTTCTTTTCTGCACTCGTTTCACCCGTTGCCTTCGGATCTGCTACCTTGCCAGTACCGAGAGCCGTGCCCCAAGCGTTTTCATTGGTCGTGATTTCTTCAGTCGATGCAGTCTTGCCATCCGCACCTTTCAGCTTCTTACCGATGTTGGATGCATCGACGTTAGCTTTCATGCCTTCCAGTTTCTTCAGCTGTGCCACATTGACGGCATCGGTGTCGTTTGTACCGGCAGCCAAGCCGTTAATCTGGCGGGTTACTGTGCCATCTGCTTTGCCAATGGATACGGCTGCATTGGTGGCCTGCCAAGTAGCAGTAGTATTTATCGAAGCCTTACCCGTGGTAGGATCATACCCTTCCGTTGTCTTACCTGCTACAGAGGCTTCAGACCCACTACCGATGGCTACGCCGCCTTCAGCGCTGACTTTTGCATTGTGGCCGATGGCTACGACTTCGGAAGCTGTCGTTTCATCGTCGGCCTTATCGGACGAACCGATGATGACGTTGTTCGTCTGGTTCGTCAGCTTGTGGTTATCACCGAAGATGATGTTGGACTGGTTCTTATCTACGCTGTCGCCGCTGACCTTGTTCTTCGAACCGATGATATAGTCGTGCTTGCCGTTGGTCAGTTCATTTTGGAAGCCATCGACAAAGTTGTACTGCGTCGATGTTCCTTCTGCGTAGGTGCTGTCCTGACCGCTCACCTTGTTGCCCACACCGGTGACCTGCGTCATGTAAGCTTTGTCAACGGAGTTGCCGCCGCCCATGACCATGACCTGTCCGCCGCTGGTTTCAACAGCATCTTTCATGGCTTCGCCAAGTTTGGCTGGGTCGTTAACACTGCCCAAAATGGCTGCAGCTTTCTTTTCATCAATGGGACGATAGGAATCCGTGACAATGTTGCCTGCGCCATAGATGATAGCTGCATTGGAGTCTTTAGTCATATTGACCTGACCAACGATGCTGTTGGCTACGCCGCTATGCTCTTTGGTGGCATCCGTGTTCTGGTTGATGTTGAAGGTACCATAGGACAGAGCCGTAGCACCACGGAGATCATAGATTCCCGCTGAATTCTAATTGATGACACCGGAGTAGGAACCAACTACCGTCGAAGCAATACCGTCTGCATGAGTATTGAAGCCAGCAGCGATACTGCCCATGCCCTTGGCACCGTCATTGCCTTCATTAGTGTAACCATCAATCTTCGGCAAGTTTTCATCGACCGAATAGTATTTGATGTTATGAGTCTTATCGTTCAGCGTATCTGCATTGGCTTTGACCTGTGCATCAAGAGCACTCAGGTTCTGGCCGGTGGTATTGTTTGCCGAAACATAATTTGGTGTGCCGGTTGGCTTATCATAGTCATAGAGAGTCTTGCCTGTTACCAGTTGGTCGGAAGTAGAAGCATTCGTAGCAGTGTCGGATTTGCCTTTAGTGAATGTATCTGCGCCAAGAGCCTTGCCCCAGGCGTCTTTGCTGGCTTTCTGGGCAGTCTCCCTCGTTGTTTTTGCGGTATCGCTTGTGTCTTCGATAGGATGGTTGTCCTTATCAAACTGCACATTGCCCTTTTCATCCGTCTTATAAATCTTGATATTGTTACCCACATCAGAAGCATTCTTCAGCTGTTCCATGACAACAGCATCATGGTCTTCAATGCCATCTGCTGCTTTGACAAGGCGATTGTAGTAAGCAGTATCATAAGTACCAGTTTTTACATCTGGAGAAATTGTATAATCATTCCAGGTACCATCACTATTTTGTAATTCTTGATACTCCTTTTCAGAAATCTCTTTAACGCCTCCAGTATCAATATTGCGTGTATAATAAGAATTTCCATATTTCCATGCTTTTTGTTTCCATTTATAAGTAAGGAATGCATCTCCCTTATCGTGGCCCAAAGCAATCGTCCCAGATTCATCAGCCGTAGCTTGGTATCCCAAAGCTGTTGAGATATTTTTATAATGTAAGACGGTATATTTCCCGTCGGACTGACCGGCGTATTGATAATATCCTGACATTTTACCAGACTGCATTTCAGTCATTAATTCTTTATATTCTTCTTCTGTTACCGAAAGATATTCCCGTCCAATGGCGTCTCCTGTTACAGTAGACTGATACCCGGCTGCCAAAGAGAGATTAGCGTTCTCTTCCGTAGAACCACCTGCTATCCCAGTTGAGTTACTGCCATTAACAATAGATTGGAATCCACCGAAAGCTGCTGAATTGTATCCCAATACAACATTTCCCTGGCCACCTCCAACAGTTGTATAATCTCCTGATGCAAAATTATTGGTACCACCTACTATAGAAGCAGTGATAGCATTTATACTTATAAGATTAGAATTTCCTCCAAAGATAGAAGAATTGCTTCCACTGTTTTTATTATTCTGGCCGCCTACAACAATGGCACCTTCGGTAAAAGGCTGTTTACCATGACTTTGATTTCCATAGTAGCTCAAAGCTTCATTATTAAACCCGCCGATTACTACAGTCTCCCATCCATCAGCTTTATTTTGTTCACCACCTACTGTAACAGAAAGTTTTCCAGATGCCTCATTACCCTTGCCGCCTACAGTAGTAGAATATGAGCCAGACGCTTTATTTTTAATTGGATTTTTACTATTAACATCATCACCACCGCCTACAGCTGTCGCACCTGTTCCGGAAGCAATATTATAGGCACCACCAACAATTGTACTATATCCGGCCCAATCAGATTTCTGAACTTCATTTTTATATCCGCCTAATATAGCAGAGTAATCACCATTTGCTATATTATGGCTACCACCATTAATCAATGTATAGTATCCAGATGCGGTGTTATATCTACCACCTACGACTACACTTCCTTTTTCCCTACTAGAATTTTTTTCATCTTTAGTTCCAGTAGCATTATTTTCACCACCAACAAGTACGGAGTCATCCTGGAAAGTACCATAAGCATGATTTGAATTTTGACCTTCATTTGTAGGATACCAGACGTCCTCTATAGCACTACCACCTAAAATCAAAGAATTGGTACCTGTCGCTTCAAATTCCACTTTACCTTTACTATTACTGTCCTTAGTAACGCCATAGTTTTTTCCCAGGTTACGTTCCAGACTGATTGTATTGCCTTCTTTTTCAAGGCCCCAGCCGGCATTGACAGAAAGGTCTTTTGTCAATTCAGTCTTGGCTTTGTCCAGCTGTTCCATGACAACGACATCGTGGGCATCCTGGCCGTCAGCAACTTTGACGAGGCGGTTGTAGTAAGCATCTGTATAATTCTTGCTCTCATCTGCTTTTACAATCGGTTTTGTATAGTCATAGTCGGTACCATCAGCGTTTGTTTTACCATCAGTCCGTTTTTCCCAAGTAACTGTATAAGCTGATACATCACCTTTATCATGACCAAAGGCAATGGTTCCTTCTTTGTTAGCCGTAGCCTGATAGCCAATAGCTGTGCCGTTTTCGACAGTTACATTGGGTATGTCAAGAATTTTGTGTAAATTTCTTAGAAATCTTTGTCATATTTTTCCA
>CABQJB010000032.1 GCA_902464195.1 uncultured Megasphaera sp. | reverse complement strand
GGGCTAGTGGTTAGGGGTTAGGGGTTAGGGGCTGACAGATGCCTCCGACAGCGTCTTTCAACCAGTGACGTCGCAGATGACGCGGATGACGGCTTTATCGGCCTTGGACAAGTAGCGTCCCCGTTTATAGGCCAGGACGACATCCCAGTCATCCAGATAGGCCCGCAGGGAAAAATATTTCGGTTCCACAGCTGGGATATTGGCCAGGGCCAGCCCACCGGGTACGATGGCCGCACCGACGCCGATGCCGGCCAGGGTCTGGGCCGTAGCCATATCGGTCGTTTCCAGGGCCACCGTCGGCGATATATCCAGGGCGTCGACAAGGGCAAAAAAGGAATGGCGCAGTTCCTGACCTTCTTTCATGACCAGGAAGGGATGGCCGTCGAGGCTGTGATAATCAAAGACAGGATAGCGGGAATGAAGGCCCTCGTCATACAGTGGTTCCCGTCCCAGACCCCAGTCCGGCGAAACAGCCAAGAGCAATTCTTCCCGGAAAAGTTCGATGTAATCCAAATCTGTATGCCCTGTGGGCTTAACGACGATAGAAAAGTCCGTCTTCCCCTGGATGGCGAAATCCTCCAATTCCCGCGTCGTCCCTTCTTCCAGGCAGATGTCGATATGCGGATAGCGTTCGTTGATGATGGGAATAGCCCGTGCCAGGATTGTCGAACTGCGATAATTGGAACTGCCAATGCGCACGGTCCCGCCAATGGTCTGCCCCAAATCCTGGATACGCTGTTCCCGGACCTTGCACAAGTCTTGTATCTGCCCTTCAATATCCAAATAGATACGCCCGGCTTCGGTCAAGGTCACAGGCTGATGGGAACGGTCAAAGAGTTCCGCGCCGATATGGCGCTCGATGCGGCGGATGAACTGGCTCAGCGACGGCTGGGTGATATACAATTTTTCTGCTGCCGCTATGAAACTCCCTGTTTCAGCAATTTTACGGATATATTCATATTCACGTCTTTCCAACTCCATAAAGGCTCCTTTATGCAACAAAACATTTCGTATACCTAATTATAGCACAAGAGTTATAGTTCGTATATGGCAAAACCACTTTGACGCCAGCCTCCTTCAAGGCTATCCTAAAGGTACCCTTGAAGGAGGTATTTTTATGAAATCATATCAGCATATCCTCGTCCCTATCGACGGGTCCGATCATTCGAAACAAGCCTTGCAGCACGCCATCGACATCGCCAAGATTACTGGCGGTGCCATTACCCTGCTGAGCGTCGCCAATATGGCCGATATCATCAACCAGTTCGGGCAAATGGAAAATACGAGCGAACTGACGATGGATGAAATGACGGCTTCGGCCCAGGCCAACAGCACAGGCCTGTTAAAAAAATTTGCCGCCATGGTACCCGCTTCACTGTCAGTCCAGTCTATTTTTGAACTCAGCGCCCCGGAAGCAGCCATCCTGGCCGAACAGAAAGCCCAATCAGCAGACCTCATCTGCATGGGCCGCGGCGGCGGCCAGGCCCTCAAGAATTTCCTTCTCGGCAGCGTCAGCACCTACGTCATCACTCACGCGCCCTGCCCGGTCCTCCTGGCCCGCGATGAAAAGAAAGGCCCATACCGTCATATTCTCGTGCCCGTAGACGGGTCTGAATCGTCTTTACAGGCTTTGAAACAGGCCGAAGTCCTGGCCCAAGGCGATGGCGCTTCCCTGACCGTCCTCTACGTCGCCAGCGTCAGCGACAGCCTGCGCGACACGGCCATCCCCAATACGATGGAACCGCACAAACTCCAGGAATTAGCCGCTCACATGCGGACCAAAGGCCATAACGCCTTCCTGCGCTGCCAGGAAGAACTGTCATCTCAAGTTCCCTTGCAATGCCTGTATAAAATCGGCTCGCCCGGTCCGGTCATCTTGCAGACCGCAGCCGATACGGAAACGGACCTCATCGTCATGGGCAGCCGCGGCCTGAACCGCATCGAAAGTGTCCTCCTGGGCAGCGTCGGCCGCTACGTATCCTCCCATTCCGGTCTTCCCGTCCTCATTATCCGCTAATCATCAATTCATTAAACTCCTCAGGAGATGATTCCCTTGAATAAACTCATGTATAAAGCCCAAAAAGAATCGGTCGCACTCCTGGTCAACCGCATCATGGCCGAAAAAAATCCAGAAAACCGTAAGAAGACATTGAAACGACTGACAACGATTATGGAAACCTTCTTCGGTGACTTATTTGAAAAAGAATCTTTTGATAATGCCCGCAAGCTCATTGACGAAGGCGGCAAGTGGTTCCAATTCCTCAACCGGGCCCTGGATACACTCAACCCCAACGTAGTCCGCACAGCCGTCATGGACCTGGGCTTTGAATCTGGCTTCTACGGTTTGCGTACGCGGGACGAAGCCAAAGCCATATATCACTGCAATATTCCCTGGGCCATCCTCTTCGACCCGACCAGCGCCTGCAACCTGCACTGCATCGGCTGCTGGGCCGCCGAATATGGTCACACCCTGAACCTGTCCTACGACGTCATGGATAAAATCGTAAGCCAAGGCAAAGAAGTAGGCTGCCATTTCTACCTCCTCACTGGCGGCGAACCGCTGGTCCGCAAAGCAGACATCCTGAAACTCTGCCGGAAACATCCGGACTGCGAATTCCATGCCTTTACCAATGGGACCCTCATCGATGATGCCTTCTGCCAGGAAGTCGTCAAGGTCGGCAACCTCAGTTTCTCCCTCAGCGTCGAAGGTTTCCGCGAAGTCAACGACAGCCGCCGCGGCGAAGGCGTCTTTGACAAAGTCATGCACGCCATGGACCTGCTCCGTCAGTACGGCATTGTCTTCGGTACTTCGATTTGCTATACCCGTAAAAACATCCAGACCGTCACGTCAGACAAGTTCCTCGACCTCCTCATCAGCAAGGGAGCCTGGTTCACCTGGTATTTCCATTACATGCCCGTAGGCAATGACGCCTCTGTCGATTTATTGCCTACTCCTGAACAGCGTGCTTATATGGTACGGCGTATCCGTGAAATCCGCAGTGTCAAAGGCGGCAAACCGATTTTTGCCATCGACTTCCAGAACGATGGCCAGTTCATTGACGGCTGCGTCGCTGGCGGACGCAATTACTGCCATATCAACCCAAACGGCGATGTAGAACCGTGCGTCTTCATCCATTATTCCAGCGCCAATATCAACGACCAGGACCTCATCTCCTGTCTCCAGCAGCCCTTATTCAAGGAATACGCCAAAGGGCAGCCGTTCAATCACAACCACCTCCGCCCCTGCCCGATGTTGGAAAATCCCCAGGCCCTCGTCGATATGGTCAAACGAACGGGAGCCAAATCGACGGACATGCAGTCACCAGAATCGGTTGAACACCTCTGTGCCAAATGTAAAGCCTATGCTAAACATTGGCAGCCGGCAGCCGATAAGTTATGGACTGATATCGTCCAGGACGATAAAAAATCGTCAGAACAGGAAATCTCGTAAAAATTAAATCCATCCGCTAACAACTAACAACTAGCCACTAACAACTAACAACTTGAAAGGAGCTGTCGCGATGCGACAGCTCCTTTTTTCACTTCACCCTATGATATCGGTTTTTTTTATGTGACGCTTGCGCCACCAGATGATGCCGTAGATGACGGAAACGACGGCTACCAGTATGAGCAGGCGGCCCCAGTGTTCCTGGATGCGCAGGAGGTCATGGCCCAGCCAGACTTCGACCAGGACGGCCGGCATCTTGCCGAAGAAGTTGGCAATAAAATGGTCGCGGTAAGAAATATGACTCAAGGCGCTGAACGCCGTGACGACAACATTCGGTGCATACGGGATGGCCCGGCCCATCATGACGGTCTTGATGCAGCTGTAGGAATCGAGTTTCTCCAGCATCTTGCTCTTGGAAATGACCTTCTGGGCCTGCTTGCGGAGCAGGGTCCGCGTCAGGCGGAAACTGATTTCAATGCCGATGACTTCGCCGATCCAGGAAATGATGATGCCCGGAATGAGGCCGAAGATGATACCATTGACGGTCAGGAAAGGAATGGACGGCAGGCCGATGGCATTGACAAAGGCAATCATGAAAATACTGATGCCGATGGCGTAGAAGCCAAAAGAAGCAATGTAATCGGCTAATCCATCCAGATCACCACTAACGGTCAGATGCCACATGATTGAATAAAAATCAGGCGCCATGAGCTGAATCGATAAAAACATTAAGACGACTAAGATGCCCCCGCCGATATGAAGGAGCCAGCCTAAATATTTATCATTCATAGAAATGCGGTCCTCACATAATAATGAATTTTTTCGTGCCCTTTATTATACCATATCTTCTGGGTCCTTGTCTGCTATGAGCTTCACTTTTTCTGCTTCTCCCAGGCGATGGCTCAGGACGAGGAAATCATCGAGTTTCTGCCGGGCCAGGCCGCTGTCGATGAGGCGGGCCGCTTTGCGGACGCCGGCATAGAGGTTGAGGACGCTGCCACCGATATAGAGACCGGCGCCGGCATTGAGGAGGACTGCCGTCCGGGCCCCGCCCTTACGGCCATCGAGGACGGCTCGGGTAATGGCGGCATTGCGCTTGGGCAGGCCGCCGCGCAGTTCGTCCCGCGAAGCTCTGGGCAGGCTGAAATCTTCCGGCCTGATTTCATATGTCGAAAACCCTTCCGGCGTAAATTCACAGATTGTCGTCGCTGCCGATGCCAAAATTTCATCGCTGCCATCCTGGCCATAGACGACCATGCCGTGACGGACGCCGAGGGCGGCCAGGACATGGGCCATGGGTTCGACCAGGTGCGGTGCGTTGACGCCGAGGATCTCATAAGCGGCATGGGCCGGATTGGTCAAGGGCCGCAGGACATCGAAGACCGTATAGATACCCAACTGTTCGCGGACGGCATCGATGCGCTTCATCATATAGTAATAATAGCGCGTATAGAAATAACAGAGGCCGATCTGCCCCAGCATGTCCAGACAGCTTTCGGGACTGAGGAAGATATTGGCCCCCAAAGCCTCCAGGACGTCAGCAGAACCGCTGCGCGAGGTCTTGGCCCGGTTGCCGTGCTTGGCGACGCGGACGCCACCGGCAGCGATGACGAACGATGCCGTGGTCGAGATGTTGAAGGTCTTGGTCCGGCCGCCGCCAGTCCCGACGATGTCGAAGACGTCCATCGTGCAGGGAACGTGCATACTGTATTTCCGCATCGTCCGGGCAAAGGCCGTGATTTCCCGCTCTGAAGCGCCCTTCGTCGTCAAGGCTGCCAAAAAAGCGGCCAACTGGACGTCTGAAATCGTCCCTTCCATGATCTGTTCCATGACGATAGCACTTTCCCGTTCGCTAAGGTCTTTTCCTTTAGTAATGGTTTTCAGTAAGCTGGTCAGCATGGTCCTCACCTCCGCCTGAAAAAAACGGAACTATACTATTCTCTTTTATTATAGCATATTATGCCCATCATTGCTGTAAAAAGGCTCATTCTCCCTCTAATTCGGCAATGCGCCCTTTCAGCTCCCCTTCATCATAAAAGACGGTTTCCAGGCACAGGCCCTGGGCCGGTGCCGTCGCCCCGAGCTGGGTCCGGTCGCCGCTGGCCAGGATTTCCCGGAACCGCTCCGGCGTCAGGCGGTGCAGGCCCAGGTCGACGAGGCCGCCGGCAATGTTCCGCACCATATGATAGAGGAATCCGTCGCCGACGACGTCGATGTCGAGGACATGGCCCCGCTCATGGAGGGTAATGGAATACATGGTCTTCACAGGGTTCATAGGTGTCGTATTCTGGCCTTCAAAGGCAGAAAAATCGTGAGTCCCCAAGAGGATGGCCGCCCCTTGGCGCATGGCCTGCCGGTCCAGGGTCTTGCGGATGAACCAGGCGTAGCGCAGGAGGAAGGGGTCGTGCATGCGGTTGTTGTCGATGGAATAGCGGTAATGCTTGCCCACATTATCGTGGCGGACGCTGAAGCGGTCGGGCATCTCCCGGGCCGACAGGACGGCGATTTCCGGCGGCAGATAGCCTTTCATGGCATAGGGAATCTTTTCCGTCGGAATCGAGCCCTGGCCATAGAAATTGACGACCTGACCGCGGGCGTGGACACCGGCATCGGTGCGGGCGGCCCCATAAATCGTGATGGGCGCCTGGAAAATAGCCGACAAACCCTGTTCGATACAGCCCTGTATCGACTCGGCATTGGTCTGACGCTGGAAGCCATGAAAATCGGTGCCGTCATAGGCGACGACGAGGCAGATATTCTTCTTCATCATAACCACCGCATAGCGGCCAGGACAGCCGTAACGATCAAGACGGCGGCCATGGCGATACCGTCCCGGTAGGTATAGGACAATTCATTCATCCGCGTCCGCCCTTCCCCGCCGCGATAACAACGGGCTTCCATGGCCGTCGCCAAGTCATCGGCCCGGCGGAAGGCGCTGACAAAGAGCGGCACCAGCAGGGGAATCATGTTCTTGCCGCGCTGTAAGAGGCTGCCGCTGGTAAAGTTGGCTCCCCGCGCCGTCTGGGCCTTCATGATGCGGTCCGTTTCTTCCAAAAGGGTCGGGATGAAGCGCAGGGCAATGGTCATCATCATGGCCAGTTCATGAGCCGGAACGCCGATGCGCTTAAAGGGATTGAGCAGGTGCTCGATGCCGTCGGTCAGGACGATAGGCGACGTCGTATACGTCAACAGCGACGAAAAGACGATGAGGAAAACCAGGCGGGCCGTCATGAGCGCCCCCTGATACAGGCCTTCTTTGGTGATATGGAATATACCATACTGCCAGAGGACATCGCCTGGCGTCGTGAAGATATGAACGCCCATAGTGAAAATAATGATGACCCACAAGGGCTTCAGCGACTTGAGGATGAATTTCGCCGGCAGGCGGGAAATGGCGAAATTCAAGGCCACGAAAGCCGTGACGATGGCATAGGATGCCAGGGAATGGGCAAAGAAGATAGCGATGATGAAGATCATCGTCGCGACGATTTTGATGCGCGGATCAAGTTTATGCAAAAAAGACGTGCCAGGGAAATACTGGCCCAAAGTAATATCAGTGAGCATGGCCCTTGCCTCCTTTCAGGCAGTCAAAAATAGCCTGTGCCCCTTCTTCGACGGTCCGTACCCGGTCGTCGACAGCAAAGCCCCGTCCCTGGAGATATTGAAGGACCCCCGTCACCGGCGGCACGGACACACCAGCATCATGCAGGGCCTGCTGCTGGGTCGCAAAAATATCCAGCGGTTCGCCGTCAAGGACGATGTGCCCGTGGGATAAGACCAGGAGGCGGCTGGCCAGGCGGGAAATATCGTCCATATTATGCGAAACCAAGATGACCGTAATACCCTTTTCCTGATGCCAGCGCTGGATTTCCGAAAAAATTTCCCGTCGGCCGATGGGATCCAGACCGGCTGACGGTTCATCCAGGATGAGATACGACGGATGGATGGCGATGACACCGGCAATAGCGACGCGGCGCATCTGGCCGCCACTCAGGCGGAACGGCGAGCGGTCGGCATAGGTCTTGTAGTCGAGGCCGACGAAATCCATGGCTTCTTTGACCCGTTCCGTGATTTCTTCTTCACTCAGGCCGAAATTGCGCGGCCCGAAGGCAATA
Source organism: uncultured Megasphaera sp. (assembly GCA_902464195.1). Lineage (GTDB taxonomy): Bacteria > Bacillota > Negativicutes > Veillonellales > Megasphaeraceae > Megasphaera. The sequence continues at coordinate 6,580 of CABQJB010000032.1, read as the reverse complement.
TCTTTGGCAATGGTTTCTTCAAAGAGCTGATATTCCGGATACTGGAAGACCATGCCGACCTTATGGCGCACGGCCATGGCTTCTTTCGTCTTCTTGCCGATATCCGTCCCGTCGACAGTCACCGTCCCGGAAGTCGGCTTGATGAGGCCATTGAGTATCTGGACCAGCGTCGACTTGCCAGAACCGGTATGACCAATGATGCCGACGAATTCCCCTTCGTGGATTTCGACATCCGTATCGTAGAGGGCCGTCTTTTCAAAAGGCGTCCCGATGCCATAGGTATAGGTCACATTGCTTAACTTAATCGACATAATGCATCTCCTAATTCTTCCTCTGTAATGATGGAATCCGGCAGGTCGAGCCCTTTCTGGCGCAGCCGTTCGGCCAGTTCTGCCGCTACCGGTACGTCGAGGCCCATGCCCTTCAGTTCTTTGACGTGCGTAAAGACGTCGCGCGGCGTCCCGTCCATCTTCAGTTCGGCCCGGTCGACGACGACGACCCGGTCGGCCTGGACGGCTTCTTCCATGAAATGAGTGATGATGATGATGGTAATGCCTTCGTCATGGAGCTGCTGAAGCGTATCCATGACTTCCTTGCGGCCAACGGGGTCGAGCATAGCCGTCGGTTCGTCGAGAACGATACAGTCACACTGCATGGCCAGGATACCGGCGATGGCGACGCGCTGTTTCTGGCCGCCGCTCAGGAGATGCGGGCCGTGCTTGGCATAAATGGTCATGTTGACGCGGCGCAGGGCATCGCTGACACGGGTCTTGATTTCATCCGACGGGACGCCGAGGTTTTCCGGTCCAAAGGCAACGTCTTCTTCGACGACGGCAGCGACGATCTGGTTATCCGGATTCTGGAAGACCATGCCGACGTGCTGGCGTATCTTCCAAATATTGTCCGGGTCGTCAGTCCGCATGCCGCAGACTTCACACGAGCCGGACGTCGGTGTCAGGAGGACGTTGAAATGCTTGGCCAGCGTCGACTTGCCCGAGCCGTTAGTCCCGATGATGGCAACGAACTCGCCCTTGCCGATTTCCAGGGAAATATCCTTCAAAGCATAGACCACCTTGCCGTCTTCGTCTTCATAGGTATGGCTGAGATGATCCGTTTTAATCATAGGTTCTGTCATACTGCACTCCTTAGTTAATAGTGATTAAAAAATCCGACTTCCGACCTGGTAGACGACAAAGGTCAGGACCCAGGCGACGGCAATCTGGAAACAAACGGAGAAAGCCGTCCACTTCCAGCTGTGCGATTCGGCGTGGATCGTGGCGATCGTGGCAGCACAGGGAATGTAGAGCAGCGAGAAGAGCATCATGCAGTAGGCATTGAGCTGAGTGAAGCCGCCTTGGCTCATCATGGAAGCCAACGCCGCCAGGGCTGCTGGAGAATTGATGTTGACGCCGTCGAAGAGGACGGCGAAACTGGAAACGACGACTTCCTTGGCCGAAATACCGGCAATGAGGGCCAGGCAAATCTGCCAGTATCCCAGGCCGATAGGCGCAAAGAAAGGCACGATAGCCTTGCCGATGATAGCCCCGAAGCTGTCAGCCATATCGCCATAGCCGGCAGGACCGAAGTTGAGGATGAACCACATGAGGATGGAAGCGGCAAAGATGACCGTACCGGCACGGCTCAGGTAATCCTTGATTTTTTCCCAGACATAGACATAGACTGTATGGGCACTGGGCCGCTTGTATTCCGGCAATTCGATGAGCAGGTCGTTTTCCTTTTTTTCATGGCTGAAGACGTTCATCGCCTTCAAGGCCACCAGAGCGACGACGATGCCGATGAGGTACATAGAATAGGCGACAATCATGGCATCGTGCGGGAAGAACATGCCCGAAAAGAGGATGTAAATGGGCAGGCGGGCACTGCAGGACATGAAAGGCGTGACCAGCATCGTCCGATAGCGGTCACGCTTATCTTCCAAGGCCCGCGACGCCATGATGGCCGGCACGCTGCAGCCAAAGCCGAGGATCATAGGTATGAAAGCCCGGCCGGACAAGCCCAGGCGGTTCATGATATCGTTCATGACGTAGGCCACGCGGGACATGTAGCCACTGTCTTCCAGGAGGGCCAGGGCAAAGAAGAGGATACAGATATTGGGTAAAAAGGTCAGGATGCCGCCGACGCCGGCGATGATGCCGTCGCAGACCAGGGAAATGAGCATGTCGTCAGCCCCCAGCGAGGTCAGGCCGCTTTCGGCCAGGGACGACAAAGCATCGATGGAGCCCTGGAAGGAATCCTGGACCATATCACCGATGAAGAAGGTCAAGAAAAAGACGATGGCCATGATAGCCAGAAAGATGGGAATCCCCAGCCATTTATCGGTCAAATAACGGTCGACGGAATCCGTCGCTGCCGCTTTTGACGCCTGATTGACGACGACTTCGTGGATGATTTCTTCGATGAAGGCGTATTTCTCGGTAATGATATCCGTTTCATAGCTGCGGTCCAGGACGTGATGGACATCATCGACGGGATACTTGGCCGTAATTTCCGGGTCCCGTTCGAGGAGCTTCAGAGCATGCCAGCGATGATTGTACAAATCGGGATATTTGTCATGCAGGAGCTGGCGCACGGCGTCGATGCGGTCTTCCATGGCATCGCTGTAGACCATGGCGAATTCACTGTGATGATTATGCTGATGATGGGTATGGTCCGAATGGTTGTGGATGAGCCGGTCCGGATGGACGTGGTCCTTGTGGTGCACGGCTGCATGGAGCAGGACGCTCAGGCCGCGGCGCTTCAGGGCCGATACGGGGATGACCGGCACGCCGAGCATTTCCGGCAGGCGGTGCAAGTCGATTTCCATGCCCCGCTTTTCGACAATGTCCATCATGTTCAGAGCGACGACGACGGGTTTTCCCAGTTCCAGGAGCTGCAAGGTCAGGTAAAGATTGCGTTCCAGCGCCGACGCGTCGATGACATCGACGATGACGTCGACATCGTCACTGAGGATAAAATTCCGCGAAACCTGTTCTTCCATGGTGTACGACGTCAAGCTGTACGTCCCGGGCAGGTCGACGAGATGGATGTGATAGCCGTGGGCGTTGATGGCGCCTTCAACTTTTTCGACAGTAACGCCGGGCCAGTTGGCGACCTTGAGGTTAGCCCCTGTATAAGCATTAAACAGCGTCGTCTTGCCACAGTTCGGATTGCCGATGAAAGCGACGGTCATTTCTTTTTTTTCAGCTTTGGCCGGTGCCTGCTGGACCTGAGGCTGGCCAGCCCTTGTCTTTACTTCGCTAGTCATGGTCTTTCCCCCTTACGCGGATGTGCGACGAAATGCCCTTGCCTAAGGCCAGGCGGGTGCTGCGCATCTTGATGATGACCGTCCCTTCATTCTTATTATTGAGTACGGTGATTTCCGTCCCTTCAATCATGCCCAGGGCCTGGAGGCGTTTTTCCGTCTGGTCCGGCAAATCCAATGTTTCGATGATGTAGTCGTGTCCAATTTTTCCTTCTGCTAAGGTCATGCTGCCGCCCCCTATCGTGCCCGTTCCGGACCGTAGGCGTTGTCGCCGGACGTCCCCTTAACGGTGAACAAGCCCAAATAGGATACGGCCATGATCGACTGAGCCGCCGTTGCTGCCGTATCCTGTCCCAGGACGGGCAGGACATAGCTGGCCAGATAACAGATAAAGGGAATGGCGAACATGAGGCCCGGCTTATTGATATCGTGACAGCGCCGGACGCCCAGGGAAATCTGGGACCAAATAGCCGGAATGGACAGCAGGACGAAGATGATACCGAAAATGATGGCATATTCCATATGATTGATTAAAATAGATTCGACGATCTTGCTGTAGAGGATAATGGAAAACATGAACTGGGCGAACATCAAGATCAGCGTCCGGAAAATAAAAGGCCGGCGCTGGATGCGGCCGGTAAAGCGGAAATACTTGGCCTTCAAATCGGCAAAGTCGCGGAAACTGACCAGGCTGTTTTCACTGCCCGGGCCGACAGGCATGGCAAAGCCGCGATGAATCCGTGCCGATTGGCGGGACCGCTTCTTCAATTTAATTTTTTGATTGCGTTGAGACACAACGATTACCTCCTATAAAATACTCTTAGTATTATCCTACTATATTCATGGCCTCGATTCAATTCATTTCTGGCAAAATATGATATAATAGAAAAAATTACTTTGAGGAGGTCCTTATGGAATCTACTGTCTTTACGAATCTGCGCGGCTCTGAAGGAGCCTTGACCTTTAATTTTTTCTGTGAATCCCTGATCACGTCGCTCCATACCTTGACGCACGTCATGGAAGACGCAGGCCTCGCCATCCCGGATAACGTCGGCGACATCGCCGATGCCCTAGGGGAAATGGGCAGCCACCTCATGGATGACTACCAGCGCGGTGAACTCGACTTAGGCCGCTTCAAAGACGAAATCCTCGACTTCTACGACCTCAACTTCGCCGTCAACGACGCCCTGGCCTCGGCTATCATGAGCCATGACGACCTGCAGTACTATTACTACGTCTACATGCAGGGCCTGTACATCTTCTTCCCCAACATGATGGAAGCCTTCAACGCCGACATCGACGACGATAAGATCATCCCCTTCCTCGACAGCCTGGCCAACGAATTCCGCCAGCTCGCCGGCAGTGGATCGTAATTCGTGGCTCGTGGCTCGTGGTTCGTGGCTCGTGGTTCGTGGCTCGTGGTTGCGGCCTGCGGCCTAGTGGCTCGTGGCTCGGGCGGCCTTCATGGCCGCATCGTAGGGGCCGTCCCAAAGGGCGGCCCGTTGTGGGAATCCCACCACCGAAATCCGTAGGGGCGACCACGTGGGGCGCCCGTTGTGGGAATCTTGCCAACCTGATTCCAAAAAAGGGGCTGTCGCATATACGACAGCCCCTTTTTTGGGGTTAGCGGATGGCTTTAAATTTAAAGGTTTTCTCTGAAAACTACAAACTCCGTACTACAAACTATACTCGCATGATGGCAGGCCAACGCCCTACAGGATAAAGAAGTAGACGAAGGAAATGACGGCTACGACGAAGCGGTAGTAGGCAAAGGATGCCAGCGTCGATTTATTCATGAATTTCAGGAACCAGAGGACCGAGACGTAAGCGACGATGAAAGCCGTAATGAAGCCGATGACAATCATGACCAGGTCGTTGCCGCTGAGGTCGCTCAGGCTCTTCAAGAGGTCATAGAAGCAGGCGACGATCATGACCGGTACAGCGATGATAAAGGAAAAGTCAGCCGCTGCTTTCCGGCTGAGGCCCAGGAAGAGGCCGCCGGCAATGGTCGAACCGGAACGGGAAAAGCCGGGCCATAAAGCCAAGATCTGGAACATGCCCGTCAGGAAAGCCTGGGCAATGGTCATTTTTTCAACGTCCGTACAGACCGTCTTAGTATGGGACTTTTCAGCGACGAGCATGAAGATACCGCCGATGATGAGGCCGATGATGACCGTCCCAGATGAAAAGAGATAAGTCTTGATGGCATGATGGGCCAGATAGCCGATGCCCATGACCGGCACGATGCCGGCTGCAATGTGGGCCAAAGTCAGGCCCGTATCGGTGCGGAACCAGTTTTCCCGACGGAAGAGGTCCCAGCAGCGGTACTGATGGAGCATGCGGATGAACTTCTCTTTATAGATGATGACGACCGATAAAATAGCGCCTAGCTGGATGAAGACTTCAAAGACGCTGGCCCGAGGGCCGGTAAAGCCGAGCATATCGCCAACAAGAATCATATGGCCTGTCGATGAAACTGGCAAATATTCCGTAACCCCTTCGACGATACCCAGGATGACGGCAATAATATAATCACTCATTTTTTTAACTCCTTTTCGCTGAATACCTGATGAAATGCTTACAACAATACTAGAAAGTATACCACAATGGCAGGTAAAAAAAAAGTGCTGCCGCGCAAAGAGCTTTTCTTTGCGGGACAGCACTCATTTTAACAGGGATCTATGAAAAAACGATTGCGAAAAGATAACGAATTCTTAAATTACGCCTATTCTTTATTCATCGAGGCAAATGACGTGATTCGGGTTATCGATGACGAATTTAGCGTATTTCGGATCGCCATTGTGTTCAAAATACAAGGTATTGCCTTCCAAACTGCCGCGCCAGCTGACGATGATCGGGCATTCGCGGCTCAACTTCTTCAGCATCGCTACGGGGTCGAGGTTCAAGATCGGTGCGAACAGGAATTCAACGTTATCAATCATAACGACACGGGCATTGAGACGGTGAATGGCTGCCGATACCAGGGCAATGGCCTTATCCGGACGGTCAGCGCGGGGGATTTCCAGGAATTCGTCGTCAAAGAGTTCCCGGGCTTCACAGATTTTCCAGCCATCCTGGAATGTCAGTTCACGAATCAGTTTACTCTTGCCGGAACCGGGTCCGCCAATGAGAATCAACAATTTTTCATCGTCCTGGGCAATGTACTTCCACCGTTTTAAAACATCTGCATCTGTAACCATGAAAATCACCTTCGTTTTCTTATATTATTTATTTTATTATACCTAACTTTCATCATATAAGTAAAGCACGGAAGTTTGACACTTGCTCCTTACTTCATTGAATAAGAAATCCTATAAC
>CABQJB010000031.1 GCA_902464195.1 uncultured Megasphaera sp. | reverse complement strand
GACCAACCGCATCCGCGACCTGGAAATGGAACTGGGCGTGCCCTTATTCATCCGCAGCCACAAGCAGGTCGACCTGACGCCGTCGGGCCAGAAATTCCTGGACTATGCCCAGCGCTTCGTCTCACTGGAACTGGCAGCCCTGCAGGACATCCAGTCGTCGCCGACGTATGCCCAGAAAATCAATATCGGCACGACCAACACGATTTACGAATGTCACCTCCAGCGCCGCATCCGCAGCTTCCTCAAAGAGAAGAAGGACCTGTCCCTGCACGTCACCATCGGCCATACGACGGCCATGATGCACCAGCTCCAGGACGGGACGCTGGACGCGATCTTTTCCTTCAGCGCCATGTTCCGCGACGGCTATATCTGCCGGCCTTACCGGACGGACTCGCTGGTCCTGGTCTGCCAGGCAGCCAATACGGAATATGCCAACGGCATTTCCAAGGACGACCTGCAGAAAATCGACTACCTCTTCTGCAATTTCGCCCTCCAGGGCGTGGGCCTCTACATCCAGGACCTGTTCCCGCGCCATCACCGCTTCCCCCTGGAAATCGACAACAGCACCAAGCTGCCCCAGTACGTGGCCGACGGCATCGGCTATACTTTCCTGCCCAAGAGCCTCATCGAAGAGGACCTGGCCGAAAAGCGACTGCGGGCCATCCCCCTCCTCGATTTCGAGCCACCCAAAGTCGACAGCTACTACATCACGCGCAGCCCGTCGACGATTCCGGCCGACTTGGAAGAAGAATTACTGGCCGACTGCTCATACGGACTGCAGGGCGATGATCATGGCCGACATGACGACGATGGACAAGAGGATATAAAATGAGCTGATGCAGGCAGCCACTTCGATCTTGAGCTTCATCTTAGCCGTATAGTAGCAGGCCATGCCGGCGACTGGTGCAAAGACCAGGACCATGATTACCTTCTTGATGGCCATGGGATAATCGAGGGCGAAATAGACGAAAGCCGCTATAACGACGGACACCAGCAGGCGCAGGCCCACATCGGTATAGATGAGGTGCAGGTATTCCTTTTTCAAGGACAAGCCCAGGGCGACGCCGATCATGAGCATGGACAAGAAGGTATTGGCCGACGCCGGGATCTTGGCCCAGTCGATGACGACCTGAGGCAGGGAGAAACCGGCCAGGGACAAGGTGATCATGGTGATATACGATAAGACCGGGATCGATGAAAAAATCGTCTTGCCCAGAATCATGACGATGCTCTCCCCTTTCTCGCCGCGGACACAGCGGGCCAGGCCATAGGCCCCGCCGAGACACATGAGGGAGTTGCCGGCATCGAAGATGCAGACGATGAGGACGGCAGCGCTGTCGAAGAAGTACGACACGAAGGGCAGGGCAAAATTGCCGATATTGTAGCCGTTCATGTTGAGCATGTAAAAGGCTTTTTCGTCCTTGGTCTTGCCTGCGGCATAGCCCATGGCGACCATGACCAGATTGAAGACGATGGCCAGGAGGCTGATGAGCAGATAGCGCGTATCGAAATGGATGCCGTTGAGGTTGACCATGATGACCGACGGCAGCGTGATGTTGAAGACGATCGTCGAAATGGTATTAAAAGTGCTGCGCCCGAAAAGGCGCAGCTGTTTTAAGGTATAGCCGCAAAAGATGAAGGATACGAGGATAGCGGCTTTAATAATTGTTTCTTCCATGGCCTACGGTTTGACGATGCGGTTGGCTGTGCGCATCATTTCCACGATACGGAACATGTTGGTAATGGAACCGACAGCGACCTTGTCGGTCAGGCCATAGAAATTGAGGCAGGCACCGCAGGCATAGATTTCAACGCCCTGGGCTTCGAGGTTCTTTAAATCTTCCAGCGATTCCGAGCCTTCCGTGACCAAGGGGACGCCGCCGTTGTAGAAGATGATCCGTTTCGGCAGGACATCCTGTTCGGTCAGGGTGTAGATGAAGGTCTTGAGCAGGTTCTTGCCCAGCTGGTCGTCGCCGACACCCATGACGGGCGCATTGATGACGACCGTGTAGTCCGAGCCCGACGTGACTGGCCCTTCGTCTTCACTGACATCAGCGCCTTCCTTGACCAGGCGGACCGTATAGTGCGTATCCGATTCCTGACTCATCGTATAGGAGCAGTTCATTTCCTGGGATAAATTCTTGAGGTTTTCCGTAGCGATTTCGTTGTCGACCGTAATTTCTATGGCATCGTGGTCCTTCAAAGCCTTGTGGGCTTCAATGACCGGTAACGGGCAGGCTTTGCCCAGTGCATTGATTTTAAACATCATAATTCCTCCTTATTTTCGTGGCTCGTGGTTCGTGGTTCGTGGTTCGTGGCGGGCCGCCCTTTGGGACGGCCCCTACAAAAAGGGCTGTCGTACATGCGACAGCTCCTTTTTATGCTATTCTTCTGTTTCTGCCGGTTCTGCTTCTACGGCATGGGGACCGCGTTTATGAGAGGTATGGTTCTTCCATACGACCCACAGGGACGTGTCGACGCAGATGGACGAATAAGCCCCGCTGATGAAGCCGATGAGCATGACCAGGGAGAAATTCTTCGTCGAATCGCCGCCAAAGAAGTGCAGGGCCCCGCAGGCGAAGAGTACCGTCGTCAGGGTATAGATACTGCGATGGATACTCTGGGCGATACTGTCATGGGCCAGTTTTTCATACGAGTCCGTCCTGCGGTGGGTCCGCGTGTTTTCGCGGACGCGGTCGAAGATGACGACGGCTTCGTTCATGGAGTAGCCGACGACGGTCAGGATGGCCGCTAGGAAGGACGCGTCGATTTCCAGATGGAAAAACGAGAAGAAGCCCAGGACCATGATCAAGTCGTGCAGGATCGACACTAAGGCCGAAATAGCGATTTTATACTCAAAGCGGAAGGAAATGTACGCAGCCAGGGCGATGAAGGCCACAGCCAGGCTGGTAATGGCATTTTTCGTGACTTCCGAGCCGATGACGGCGCCGACCGATTCGGTCCGCTTGATTTCAGCGCCGCCCAGGGAGTCGCTCAGTTTATCCGAGACGGCTTTGCTTTCGTCACTGGACAGATTGCGCATGCGCAGCATGACGTCTGTCGACGAATCCTGGTCGGTGACGCCTGTCAACTGGATGACCGTATTTCCCAGGTCCATGTCGGCATTGTCGATGACCTGGCGGACTTCGGAAACGGTGACGGCTTTATTGAACTGCATATCGAGGATCGTGCCGCCCGTGTAGTCGATGCCGAAATTGAAGCCATTGACAAAGATGGATATCAAGCTGGCAATGACGAGGACAGACGATAAGGTGAACCACCATACGCGATGTTTGACAATATCAAAACTCATTTCTGTCCCCCCTTTTTCAACATATGTTCAGGCGGTTTGCGGTTCAGGCCGTAGAACCAGGGATTGGTGATGAGGCCCGTATTGATGAACCACGTGAGCAGGGACCGGCTGACGACGATGGCCGTGAACATGCTGACGATAATCCCTAAAGCCAGGTTGACGGCAAAGCCTTTGACCGTGCCGCTGCCCATGACGATAAGGACGATGGCGGCAATCATGACCGACACGTTGGCATCGAGGATGGTATTGAAGGCCCGGCGGAACCCGGCTTCCATAGACGTCCTCAGGCTCTTGCCGATGAGGACTTCTTCCTTGAACCGTTCAAAGATAAGGATGTTGGCATCGACGGCGAAGCCCATGGACAAGATGATACCGGCAATACCCGGCAGGGTCAGCGTCGCATCGAGGTATTTCAGGATGCCCAGCAGGATGAGGACGTAGACCAGCAGGGCGACGTTGGCTACGACACCGGACATACGGTAAATGATGATCAGGAAAATCATGATCAGGACGATGCCGATGGCAAAGGCCTTTTCACTCTTGATTTTGGAGTCGAGGCCCAGGCTCGGGCCGATGGTGCGGACTTCCATGACTTTCAATTTGACAGGCAGGGCACCGGAACGCAGGAGGATAGCCAGGTTCTTGGCGTCTTCCAGGGTCTGGCTGCCCGTGATGACAGCTTTGCCGCCGGTAATCGGTTCATTGACGACAGGGTTGGTGAGCAATTCACCGTCGAGGTAGATGCCGATTTTATGGCCTACATTGGACGCTGTCAGGTCGGCGAACTTCTTCGCCCCTTCGTCGGTAAATTCAATGGCGACGACATTCTTATGGCCCTGGTCGATCTGTTCCTTGGCAGTCTTCAGATCATTCCCGGTCATACGGGTCGTGCCGCTTTCATCCTTGAACTCCATGACAGCCGTTTTCCCGATTGTCTCGATGGCTTTTTCCGGATTCTTTTCACCGGGCAGCTCGACGATGATACGGCGGGCGCCTTCCTTCTGGACAAGCGGTTCGGTCAGGCCCATTTCATTGATACGGCGTTCGACGATGGTGACGGCACGGCTCAAAGAGTCTTCCGTAACCGGAGCGTCCGGCGTATCTTCGGCTTCCAGGACGATATGCGTACCGCCCTGTAAGTCCAGGCCCTGTTTGATGGAGTTGGCAAGCGGATAAATCAAGGTAACAAAGGCGGCCAGGATGATGATGACTGCCCCGAAAAATTTTATCATGTTACGGGTCCGCAACAATACTCCCCCCTCTGGGTAATCTTCAATAGTTTTTTTATGGTTCGATGATGATATGCTGTTTGTCCGTGACGATATCAGTCATGATGACGTCATGGGCTTCGACGGGCACATCGGGGATGATCTGGACATCCCAGGCCGCAGCAATCGCGGCTGCCCCGCCCTTTCCGGCCAGGAAGCGGTCATAATAGGCCGCCCCATGACCCAGGCGGTGGCCCTTGGCGTCAAAAGCCAGGCCGGGCACGAAAATGACATCGAGCTCATCGGCTTCGATGCGCGGATTGTCCGGCGGTGCCGTCCGGATACCGTAGGCGCCGCAGACAGCCTGTTCCAGCGTATACAGGCGCCGCCCTTCGATGTGCTGCTTATCGACGCAGACAGGGACATAGACTTCCTTGCCGGCTGCCAGGGCGTCCTTAATCAGGCCATCGAGGCTGACTTCGTCGGGCATATGGAGAAAAGCCATGATACTGCGGGCCTGACGGTACTGCGGCAGGGCGGCCAGACGGGCGCAGACAGCGGCACTGGCCGCTGCCTTTTCTTCCGCCGTCAGCCCATGGAGACGGGCATCCATGGCTTTGCGCAGTTCTTTTTTACTGGCCATCTTTGGCCTCTGCTTCTTTCGTTTCGCCAGCGGCTTCGGTCTTGGCTTCAGCCGGAGCTTCGGCTTTAGCTTCAGCAGCTTTTTCTTCGGCTTTTTCGGCAGCTTTTTCAGCCTTTTCAGCTTTCTTGGCCGCTTTTTTGCCTTCGCCTTTGCCCAGGACCTGGGCTACAGCAGCGCGGGTGATCTTGATTTCGACTCGGTCAGCGATGCGGACGACGAGGTAATCGTCGTGCAGGGAAACGATATTCCCCATAACGCCGCCGACGGTGACGATCTTAGCACCGGGCTTCAAGCTTTCCAGCATTTCCTGCCGTTTTTTCTGCTGTTTCTTCTGCGGACGCCATAAGAGAAAGTAGAAAATGACGACCATGAGGATAATGGGCCAAAAAGCATTGAGCTGTTCCATAATATCCATGTCTTACACCTCCGTGAAATAAAAAATAGTCTATATGCAAGCGCTTACGCGTCTTGATAACGTTTCCAGAAATCCTGGCGGAACTGGCGGAACGTGCCGTCAAAGATGGACTGGCGCATATCCCGCATGAACTGCAGCAGGAAATACAGGTTGTGGATGCTGACCAGGCGGTATGCCAGGAGTTCTTCGGCCTTGAAGAGATGGCGGATATAGGCCCGCGAATAATTGCGGCACGTATAACACTGACAGCCGTCTTCAATGGGATGGAAGTCGTGGGCATACTTGGCGTTGCGCACGGTCAGGCGCCCCGTATGGGTCATGGCCATGCCGTTGCGGGCAACGCGCGTCGGGAAGACGCAGTCAAACATATCGACGCCGCGGGCGACGCCTTCGAGCAGGCAGTCCGGTGTGCCCACGCCCATGAGGTAGCGGGCTTTGTTTTTCGGCAGATACGGTGTCGTATGCTCTAATATATCATACATTATATCCTTAGATTCGCCAACACTCAAGCCGCCAATGCCATAGCCGTCGAAATCCATGTCGACCAGGTCCTGGCAGCTCTGCTTGCGAAGATCCTTGTACATGCCGCCCTGGACGATGCCGAACAAGCCCTGCGTATCGCTGTGATGGTGGTCCAGGCAGCGCGCCGCCCAGCGGCTCGTCCGTTCCGTAGACATCTGGGTGTATTCATAGTCCGACGGATAGGGGATACATTCGTCGAAGGCCATGGCAATGTCCGAATCGAGGGCCATCTGGATATCCATGGAGACTTCCGGCGACAGGAATTTTTTCGACCCGTCCAGGTGGGACCGGAAGGTGACGCCTTCTTCGGTGATCTTGCGCATCTGGCCGAGACTGAAGACCTGGAAGCCGCCGCTGTCGGTCAGGATAGCCTGTTTCCAGTTCATGAACTTGTGCAGTCCCCCCGCTTCCTGGACCAGGTCGTGACCGGGTCGCAGGAACAAGTGGTACGTATTGCTGAGAATGACCTGGGCGCCCATATCGTAGAGTTCTTCCGGCGTCAGCGTCTTGACCGTCGCCTGCGTGCCGACAGGCATGAACATGGGCGTCTTGAAGGTGCCGTGCGGCGTGCGCAGTATCCCGGCGCGGGCGCCGTCACATTCGGCCTGCTGTTCGTAGGTAATGACCATAGATTTTCCTCCCTTAGTGAATGAACATGGCATCGCCGAAACTGAAGAAACGATATTTTTCCTGAACGGCGATTTCATAAGCTTTCAAGATTTTTTCCCGCGTCGACAAGGCGCTGATGAGCATGAGCAGCGTCGATTCGGGAAGATGGAAATTGGTGACCAGAGCGTCGACGATATGGAAGGTGAAACCCGGATAGATGAAGATATTCGTCCAGCCCGACCCAGCCTGCAAAGTCCCGGTCGTACCGGCACTTTCCAGGGTGCGGATACTGGTCGTACCGACGGCGATGACCCGGCGGCCTTCGGCTTTGGCCTTATTGATCTTAGCAGCCGCTTCGGGCGTAATGCTGTAGAATTCGCTGTGCATCTGATGGTCTTCGATGTTTTCTTCTTCGACCGGCCGGAAGGTCCCCAGGCCGACGTGGAGGGTGACGAAGACTTCTTCTACGCCTTTATCACGGATTTTCTGGAGCAGTTCTTCCGTAAAGTGCAGGCCCGCCGTCGGAGCGGCTGCGCTGCCGCGTTCGTTGGCATAGACCGTCTGGTATTCATTGGGGTCTTCCATCTTTTCATGGATGTACGGCGGAAGCGGCATTTCGCCGATTTTATCGATGATGTCGTCGAAATTGCCTTCGTAAGCGAACTTGATGATACGGCCGCCGAAATCGGTCCGGTCTTCGACAGTGCCCGTCAGGCCTTCGGGAAACTCGATGGTCGTCCCCGGCAGGGCCTTCTTGCCAGGCTTGACCAGGACTTCCCAACGGTCGTCGCCGACAGGCGTCAAGAGCAGGACCTCGACCTTCCCGCCAGTCGGCACCCGCTTGCCGTAGAGGCGGGCCGGAATGACACGGGAGTCGTTGAAGACCAGGACGTCGCCTTCGTGCAGTTCGTCGACGAGATCGTAGAAATACTTGTGTTCGACGGCGCCGGTCTGACGGTCATAGAGCATGAGCCGGGCGTGGTCCCGCGGTTCGGCCGGATGCTGGGCAATGAGTTCTTTCGGTAAATCGTAGTAAAAATCTGTCAGTTTCAAAATAATCTTCCTCTTTTTAGCTTAATATAATTTTTCAATCTTCGTCCCCGTATAGTAATGGGTCAGGATATTGCGGTAATAATTCTTTTCATTGGCATGTTCCTTAGCCATCTGATAGGCACCGTACTGGCTCATGCCCAGGCCGTGGCCCCAGCCGAAGCCGTAGATAGTCACGGGCTGACCCGCTTTGACAATGAAATCGCTCTTGCGCACAGCCGTTCCGGAATCAGGGTCGGGCGCGGTACCACGGCCGCTGTAAAAATCAAAGAGCGTGCTGCGCAGGCCAAAGATAGACTGGAAGGCCGAGCCCTTGACGGTGACATTGCCGTTCGTGCCCTTGACGATCATTTCCTGGACGCGGCCGGATACGCCGCGGTCCGTCATGGACATGGGCCGCTTCATGAGCGGCGACAGTTCGATGGCTTTGATGCGGCCGACGCCCTTACCGGCAGCGCTCAGTTTGGCCGCCATCTGTTCCGGCGTCGTCGTCACCGACCAGCGGTACCCCGGCATGGCGTCGCTGTCATCGCGGACACCGCGCAGATAGGGTACGTAAGAACCCCAGACATTTTCACTGTCTTCGGTCCAGCCGCCGGCAGTGGAGCAGAAAAAGGCGTCAATAGGCTTACCCTGATAGGTAAGTATCTCCCCTTTCGTCTCGTTGACAGCCTTGATGATCGACGGCGATTCGCCGTTGATGCCGGCATAGACCTGGCTCGACGTATCGTCGGTGAGGTCGAAGCCGCGCTGGCTGAAGCGGTTCTTATGAGCAATGGCATAGGTCCGGGCTGCAACGGCCTGGGCCTTGAGGGCCTCTTCGCTCCACGACGGCGACATTTCCTTGCCGACGACGCCGTAGAGATACTGTTCCACCGGCAGGACGTTGACGACGGTCAGGCCCCAGCGGCCGGGAGACTTCATCATTTCCAGGGCGCCGCGGTAGGCGTAGCCGTCGGTGATCTTGACGGAGCCGCCGTGGACCAGGGAGCGGACCTGGACCGGCACGGTACTGACATCGCCATTGACGGTCAGGTTCGTCCCGGACAGGGCAATGGTGACGGGTACGTTGGCTGCCGCTTTCTTCCAGAGCATGCCGCCGCGATAGACGCCAAGCCCCTGCGGCCCGGTGACGGCCACCCTGCCCCGGCCTTCGCGGATGCCGATGCGCAGGGTAGCGCTATCGTGGACGGCTTGTTTATGTGTATATCCAGTCGGCGCCTTGGCCGTCTGCCGCACCGCTTTGACGGGCTGGCGGGGCTGATGCTTCACTTTAGCCTTGGTCGGCGACGCAAAGACGCTCGTCGTCACCAGCGCACAGAGAGCCGTGCAGAGGGCCAGGCGGGCTATCTTCTTTTTATACATAAAAATCCTCCTTACAGGCGAAAAAAGAGATTAAGGACAATCGTAAGGACCGCACTGATGATGAGGCAGGTCACGATAGGAAAATGGAAAGACGTGTTGCCTTTGGTAAAGGAAATATCGCCAGGCAGATGGCCCAGGAAATTCCCCAGTCCCAGGGAATCACCGGCCATCCATAAGAGGCCGGCGACGATAAAAAAGAGACCCATGAGGATGAGTAATTTCGCCATAGTCTTCCCTCCTATCCTTCCGATGGCACGGGCAGGCCCAGATGACGGTAGGCGGCGTCGGTGACGACGCGGCCCCGGGGCGTGCGGTTCAAAAAGCCCTGCTGCATCAAAAAGGGTTCATACACGTCTTCGACGGCATCGACGGATTCGCTGATAGCGGCGGCAATCGTGTCGAGGCCGACGGGGCCGCCGCCGAATTTATCGATGATGACCTGCAGGACCCGGCGGTCTGTCCGGTCGAGGCCGCACGAATCGACTTCCAGCCGGTTCAAAGCGTCATTGGCCAGAGACGCCGTAATCGTCCCAGCTTCGGCGACCTGGGCGAAGTCGCGGACACGCTTCAGGAGGCGGTTGGCAATGCGCGGCGTCCCCCGCGAGCGGCGTGCGATTTCCAGGGCGCCGTCGTCGTCGATGGCCATATCGAGGATATCCGCCGTCCGCTTGATGATGAGGACCAGGTCTTCCGGCTTATAGAATTCCAGGCGGCAGATGACGCCGAAGCGGTCGCGCAGAGGCGGTGCCAGGCGGCCGACCTGGGTCGTCGCCCCGACCAGGGTGAACGGCGGCAGGTCGATGCGCACCGACCGGGCACTGGGTCCCTTGCCGATGACGATATCCAGGGCATAGTCTTCCATGGCCGCATAGAGGACTTCCTCGACACTGTGCGACAGGCGGTGGATTTCGTCGATGAACAACAGGTCCCGTTCCTGAAGATTCGTCAGGAGGGCGGCCAGGTCGCCAGGCCGTTCGATGGCCGGGCCCGACGTGATGCGCAGGTTGACGCCCAGTTCATTGGCGATGATGCCGGCCATGGTCGTCTTGCCCAGGCCCGGCGGCCCGTACAAGAGGACGTGGTCCAGCGCTTCCTTGCGCAGTTTCGCCGCCTTGATGAAGACTTCCAAGTTGTCTTTGACCTTATCCTGGCCGATATATTCACGTAAATAATGAGGACGCAGGCTGTACTGCCAGGAATCACCCGGCAGGTCTGTCGTCTCGATGATGCGATTTTCTTCCATGGCTTACCTCCCGCTCCCCAAGGCCTTCAGCGTCTCTTTCAGCAGTTGTTCCACTGTCGTACAGCCGGCCAGGTGCGATTCGGCGACGGGCAGGACTTCCTGTTCACTGTAGCCGAGACTGGTCAGGGCCGCCAGCGTTTCTGCCAGGATGCCCGACAGGCCCGGTGCGGCTGAATTTCCCAGGTCCGCAGCCCCAGCGTCTTCACTGGCGACGGGACCGATTTTATCCTGCAATTCCAGGACGATGCGTTCAGCCGTCTTCTTGCCGATGCCGGGCATCTTGGTCAGGCCCTTGATGTCCTTCTGATGGACGGCCAGGCGGAAACTGTCGGCCGTGCCGGCGCTGAGGATGCCCAGTGCCACCTTGGGGCCGACGCCGTTGACGCCGATGAGGAGCATGAATAAATCGTATTCATCCTGCGTGGCAAAGCCATACAAGACGATAGCGTCTTCGCGGACGCTCATATAAGTATAGAGCATGGCTTCCTGACCGACACAGAGCGTGTCCAGCGTCGAAGCCGGAGCATAGGTCCGGTAACCGACGCCGTGGACGTCGATGAAACAGGAATTGACGAAGATGTGGCTGATCACGCCTTTCAGATAACCGATCATAACTGCACCTTCCTTTTCAGACTCATAGAATGACTGGAATAAATCGCGTAAATGGCCATGGCCAGGCCGTCAGCCGCATCGTCGGGCTTGATTTTCTGGCGGATGCCGAGGAGGCGCATGGTCATGTCGATGACCTGTTCCTTCGTCGCCCGGCCGTAGCCGGTAACGCCCTGCTTGACCTGGAGCGGCGAAAATTCCAGAATAGGGATGCCCGCCTGCTGGGCCGTCAGGAGGATGATGCCCCTGGCCTGGCCGACAGTGATGGCCGTCGTGACGTTGCGGTTAAAAAAGAGCTGCTCGACGCCGATGACGTCGGGCTTATATTTCCGATAGAGTTCATTGAGGCCGTCAAAGAGCATGACCAGCCGTTCGGCATCGGTATGGTCCGGCGTCGTCTGGATAGTCCCATACGTCACCGGCTTCAGGCGGCTGCCGTCGGCGTCGATGACGCCGAAGCCGCAGATAGCCGTCCCCGGGTCGATTCCCATTGCCCGCATCTTCACTGCCTCCCTTTTATACAATCATAATAGTAGAAATAAATAGACTAACGTTCATTATATCATGAAAGAGGCCGTTGCACAAAGATTTTCCCTCTGGCTCCGACCTCTTTTGACTCAATTTTTACACTAAGACGACCGGTTTTCCGTAAAAGGCGATACCGTATTTCAGGACTTTGGTAATACCCCGGTCCTTGAAATCCGTTTCATAACCTTTTTCATCAATCTGACGGCGGGCGTCCTGCACTTTTTTCAACAATTCATCCGAAGAACCTGCCGCTTTGAATTCCAAAATGGCGCCACACTGTCCACTGTGCGTGGGATAAATGGCCAGGTCATAGCGTCCCAACCCGCTTTCCCGATTCGACTTTACTTCATATTCCGGGACCAGCAGCGTCGTCATCCCTAATAACAAAAGGACAGGCCGCTTCCCCTGCTCCGCCATATACCGTTCGCCAGCCCGTTCAATAGCCAGGCCGCGAAAGAGTTTCCGGTAATCCTGTTCCGGGGCAGCGGCAAAAAAATAATAGAACATGGACAAGAACAACGTCTTACCAAAACGGCGCGGCCGCGTCAGCAGCAGCACTTCCCCGTGATTATCGAGGAAATCCCGTATAGCCAGGGTCTTGTCGACAAAATAATAATTTCCCTCACGGACTTTGGCAAAATCGTCAATACCAATCGGCAGGCCTTGCATAGCCGCTCCCCCTTTCCAGATGTTAAAAAAATTCCCTTATACTATACCTATAGTATAAGGGAATCGCCGAACAAAAGAAAAGCTCTATTCTCATTGACAATGAAGATAGAGACTTTCTTATCTTTCTCAGTGTTGCTGATGCAACAGTGCCAAAGTTCGGTAAGAAGTCATTACCCTATGTTATCAAGAGGTTCGATTTTTTTAAATCCATCTTCAAGTGTAAAGTTCATACGATATTCAAAGGACTTTACAGTATCAGAAGCGTCCAAATTAGCAAAATCCAGCTTATCAAATTCCTTTCGTTTGAAGTCAACGGAAAGAATATCTCCTCCTAAATCCCATGCGTCAACTATTACATGCCTGATTGGCAGAAGTGCAAACATATCACGGGCAATGCGAATAGAGCAACCGCATACATAATCCTGTAACAAATCATTATATTGAGTTTTAGGTAGTTTTTGCGCTTCGCCAAGTACATTTCTACTATTGACATGAAAATGTATCGCTAGCATACGTGGATCATCCGTGCCACATTCAAAATCACTACCATATTGGATTAAATCATCTAATGGATTGACATCGTTTATGACCTCGTAATATGTATCAATATCACCTTCTAGTATGAGCTCTGCTCTATCATGAAAATATTTGTCATCTGGAGAATCTGAAACTAACATTTTTTTCCAATTAATGGGCTTATCCGCTATGTGATAAATACTTTCAATAGAATTTCTAACTGCCTCAATATTTACCGCTGGCATACTAGGAGTGGCTGGCACAGTTGTATGTGTAGGTTGTACGGCATATGTCTGTTTACTGGCTTGTCGATTCTTTCTTCCAGTACTAGTCGTATAATACAGACCGGTTCCAGGTATTCCAAGTGATGTAGTCGTACGTCCTGTCGAGCTGAATGTCTTATGTATACCATGACCACCTATAGTGAGGCTAGTGCTTTTGCGGTTAAAATTAATTTTTACTCCAGGTAATATCTGTACACTCCTACGGAATCTCCAAGCCATATCAATCACTCCTCTATCGTCTATATACCCAAATCAACAAAAATGGCTGTACAATCATCCTGCGAACCATTGACTATTGCTTGTTCTACCATTGTCTTTACCAATTTTATTTTATCATCATCAACACCTGCTAGAATAGTCTCCATCTCATCAATACTTAGATACTCATGAATACCATCGCTTGTTAACAGGAGCTGTTTCGGCACTTTATCTCTCAAGTGAATTTCATCCATTTGTAAAAGTGTCTCTTTACCACCTCCGAAACAAGCTGTAATCTCATTTCGAGCTGAATAATTTTCAGCTTCCTCTTCTGTCAGCTTACCAGTCTTAATCAAGTGTTGTACGACTGTATCGTCTTCGGTTATTTGTCGCAGATATTTTCCTGCTTGTATTGCGTATATTCGAGTATTACCAACATGGAATACAATTAGATCTGCCTTATCTGGTGCCATATATATACCTGAAAAAGTAGTAGCCATATTGTAAGCATAATTACTTGAACTCTTTTCTATCAAGAGGTGGTTTATACGCTGAAATAAAATTTTCGACGGTTCGTCTATATTCGATACAGATTGGCAAACAAATGATGCAGCATCTGCTCCACCGTAGTTACCACCTACTCCATCCGCTACCGCTACAAAGCCATGGTCAATGACTGCCTGTGAAGTTTCCTCAAAGCTTATTCTCTGACCCACTAGAACACGATCCTCGCTTCCAGCTTTATCTGTTCCTTTTATAGTACTCCAATACACTTGCATCAGGTAGCACCCCCATTTCTTATTATAGTTCCTTTAAGAGATACAGGCGCAGTGGTTTCGTCAATTTCATCTATAGATACGGTTGTATTCTCATAAGCATCGTTATCAAATAGAAAACGTGCTAGCGGGTTTATAAGCTGACTTTCCACTATATTGCCAATCCCACGTCCACCATTATCAAGATTTGGTGCTAGCATATAAATAGGAGGGAGTGTAAAATAGTTTGTGTAAACCGGTTATTGCACAAATCCAATTTATCCCC
>CABQJB010000030.1 GCA_902464195.1 uncultured Megasphaera sp. | reverse complement strand
TTTGGACAGCCCTTTGAGAATAAGGCTATCCTGATTTCAGGAGGAAACTTAAACAGCAACCTTCTCAAGAATCTCCCGCTTCTATAAGCGGGAGAGGTTCAACACCTTCACCACCTTCACATAAACAATCTGCTACCATGCCGGAGCTGCCGGATAGTCCCCATTTTCTGAATAGGTATGCGATACGCCTTCCATGGCAGGCGCTTTCTGAACATACGGGACGACGGCAGCCGGATAATCCCTGTTTTCCGAATAGGTATGCGATGCCGGTCCCATGGCGGGTGCTTTCTGGACATAGGAAACGACCGCTGCCGGATAGTCCCCGTTTTCCGAATACATCGGGGAGGCCGGGGCTGCCGCCAAAGACATCCCGGCAGCACTCATGACAGATATAGCTAAGGCAATAACGATTTTTTTCATCTTCATCATTTCATTCTCCTTCAATAACTTACAATCCTTACTGTTTACGGGCCTGTACCGTAGCAACCAGCCCCTTGAGCCAGTCCTGGTGGCCGATGTTCATCGGGTCCGGATTGGCTTCATGCAGTTCCTGGGCCGGCTTGCCGATCTGCGATTCCTGGGTCAGGATACGGACGCGGTTCTCCGGCAGGTCTTCAATCAGCCAGGCATGGACGACGTCGAGGCGGTGGTCTGCATCGCCTTCAGCCCAGCCATGCCAGGCCAGACGGCCCGGACGGCCATCGGCCGGGGCTTCGAATTCAATGATCTGCGCTTCAATGGGAAAGCCGAAGGTCTTGAAGCGGAAGCGCGTATCGGCAGCCAGGATAAAACCCGGTGTGTTATCAAATTCAACATCGGAGGAATTCTTGTAATATGTTTCCCAAAGGCTGGCGTCAATCAGAGTGTCAAACACTTCTTCAGCCGTCAAATCGCGGACGATGACTTCATTGGAGGCAAAATTATCTGTATAACCCGGTAAATATTCGTGAGGCCAGTTGATTTCGTGTAACATAGTATATATTCTCCTTTGCTGTGCGTTTTCGATCTATATATCACTCTTCTCAAGAGCGCCGCCGTATTCCCCTGGCGGCGGGGACTGCCATTGATGGCGATAACTTTCATAACACATCATGCTTTAATGGATGACATAGGCATTGACGATTTCCCCAAAAATCGTATAATGCGGTTCTTTATTGAACATCGTCGCCGTCCCCGGGATATCCTGAGGATAGAACTTCTTGAAGATATATGGATGCCTCGTACAATTTCGCCGGCATAGGTGAACACATCGACTTTCTCTTTCAGCATACGTACTTCCCCCTTGCAGATCATCTATATCGTGCTACTCATCATCACGGGGCCCTTCGTGATGATTACAGTATAGCCATTTTGATATCTTTTAGCAAGTATGCACTTTAAAGTCATATAGTATACTTTTAGATACTATTAAGGGGGAATCACGACAAGGCTACATCCATGGCCATCATCAGGGTGAATCCCAGGGCAAAGGACAGGACGCCGATGTCGGAGTGTTCGCCAACTGACATTTCCGGAATGAGTTCTTCGACGACTACGTAGCACATGGCCCCGGCAGCCAGGCTGAGGAGATACGGCAGGACGGGCACGATGAAAGCCGTCAGGGCGATGGTTAGGGCCGCCCCGATAGGTTCGACGATACCCGACAGGACGCCGCCGATAAAGGCCTTGTGCTTACCGACACCGGCCGCCTTGAGGGGCATGGAGATGATAGCCCCTTCGGGCAGGTTCTGCAAGGCGATGCCCAGGGACAAGGCCAGGGCTCCGGCAGCGCTGATGCCCGTCTGCCCGGCTAAAAGGCCGGCATAGACGACGCCGACGGCCATGCCTTCGGGAATGTTGTGCAGCGTCACGGCCAGGACGAGCATCGTCGTCCGCTGCAAGTGGCTGTGCGGCCCTTCGGCTTTCTCGCTGTACATGTGCAGGTGCGGCACCAGCCGGTCCAGGGCCAGGAGCAGGAAGATGCCCAGCCAGAATCCGGCCACAGCCGGCACGAAAGCGAATTTCCCTAACGGCGCCGCTTCTTCCATGGCCGGTATCAAGAGGCTCCAAATCGAGGCGGCAATCATGACGCCCGATGCAAACCCCGTCAGTCCACGCTGGACCTGGCGGTCCAATTCCTGTTTCATGGCATAGACGCAGGCCGCTCCTAAGGACGTGCCTATAAAGGGAATGAGGATTCCCATGATAGCATTTTCCATAATGACTTTCCCTCCTTGTATCTCATCTGGATATATTTGATACTCAATATCGTTATAATTTCATTATACACGAAAAGAGGCCGTCGTACAAAGACAGCCTCTTTTTTTTCTGCAAACGATAAACGCTTTATGCTACAAACTTTCTTCTAATGCACTTTCGCCGCTGATTTTTCCGGGCAGGACCAGAGACAGGGCCAGGCAGACCAGGACCGGTACGAGCCAGCCCAGGCCGCTGTCGCCCAAGGGCAGGCCCTGGATGATGACAGCCGCTCCGTCAAGTTGGAAGAACTGAGCCGCAATGTCGATGGCCGATACCAGGCCGGCGGCGGTGACCGTACAGCGCATGCCCAGTTTTGACAGGCCGACGAATTTATTGACGATGGTCAGGATGACGACGGCAATGGCAATGGGATAGACGAACAACAAGAGGGGCAGCGTGACCTGGATAATCTGATTCAGGCCGAGATTGGCCAGGACCAGGCTGACCAGGCAGATGAGGGTAACGTATTTCTTATACGACAGGACCGGGAACTCTTCGGCAAAGAACGTCGAAACAGCTGCGATGAGGCCGACAGTCGTCGTGAAGCAGGTCAGCGTGACCATGACAGCCAGGAAGGCCATGCCGACAGTCCCGAAAATCTGGAACGACGTCTGAGATAACACATAGGCACCGAGATTGACACTGGCATCTTCATAGACCGACTGGGGAATGGGGAAATGATTGCCCAAGAGGGCCAGACCCAGATAGAGTCCGCCCATGAGGACGGCGACGGCAGCACCGGCCATCCAGACGCTGGCAACGTGTTCCTTTTCCGATGCGAAGTGGATCCGCTTCATGGCACCCAGGGCGATGATGCAAAAGGCAAAGGAAGCCAGGGTATCGACGGTGTTATAGCCTTCGACGAAGCCATTGCCGAAGGCCGAAGCGGCATATTTCCCCATAGGCGCTGCCGTAGATGGCGTCGTATAGGCAATCATGCCGACGATGATGAGCAGGACAATCATGATAGCAAAGATTGGCGTCAATACCTTGCCGACGCGGTCCAGGAGTTTCGACGGCGTAATCGACAGCCACCAGGCACAGATGAAATAGAGCGTCGTGAAGATAGCCAGCGGCAGCATACCGTCGCCCGTGATGGGCAGGATGCCGATGGAAAAGGACGTCGCCGCCGTCCTCGGGATGGCCATGAGGGGGCCAATGGCTAAATACATCAAGGTCAGGATGACCAGTGAAAAGAGAGGCGAAATCTTACGGTTCATTTCCGCCCGGAAACCGCCGGGGTTGAAAGTCCCCATGATAACGGCAACGACAGGCATACCGATGCCGGACAGGAGGAACCCCAGGATGGCCGGCGTGAACGACGAGCCTGCCTGAAAACCTAAAGAGGGCGGGAAAATAAGGTTCCCCGCCCCGAAAAACATGCCGAACAACAACAGTCCGACTTGTGCACCATTTTTTAACATGAGCAGATAACACTTCCTTTACAATTTTAATTTATACCTGTAAATCTTTATCGTTCTATTGTAAAGTTTTAAGTGGTTTCTGTCAATATCAGCTATTATAAAAAGTTAAACGATTTATTTTGTGATGACCTTGGCCACAGCCTGAGCCGCCAGGCGTTCCCCATCCGGTTCGGCCTGGAGCATGTTGAGATACATGCAGGACAGCTGGGATTCTGCATAGTTCTTGAAGTAGTTGAACTTCGCCCCCTGACTGTCGCTGTCGCTCATGCCGTACTGCTGGACGGCGATTTTCTTGAGCAGGGCCGATGTCTTCTGACCGGCTGGCGAGCTGAGGACCCAGTCGTGGTCGCCAAGGTGGACGATATAGCCTTCCTGGTGATGCGGTGACGGCAGGCCATTGCCCATCTTGTTGAGGACGCCATAGGCGACGGGGTCCTTCTGGGCGATGATGGCCGCCGCTTTCAGCCAGGCCACGACGTCCGCTTCCCCTTTGGCATCGTTCGGCGCCCCGTGGGCACAGGCCTGAGCGACGACTTCTTCAGCTGGCAGGCTGCGGCACATCGATTCGGCAATGGACAGGACATGGTGTGCCCCTTGCCCGGCAATGGTATATTCTTTCAGGGACGAGCCGTCAGGCTGCCACTGGAAGACAAAGGGTTTCATGATATCATGGAGCAGCTGACCGGCCAGGGCAATGTCCGTGTGGACATCATAACAGAAGACGTCTTCATACGTATGGATGATGCCCTGCGTGATGTGGACGTTGGCACTGACATGCGTAGCCAGGCCGCCGGGATACGGATGATGGCTGCCATAGCCGCTGCCCGGTGCCGTCATGAAGGGCTGGACCTTGCCGGTATATGGCGGCAGGAGATGGTCTTTGTCGATTTTGGCCGTATCGATGAGGCCGGCTGCTGCCAGTTTGGCATAGAGTATGGAAACGGAGGCTGATGAGGTATAGGCCTGCATGAACGTCGGCGTCGGATGCTGGATCATAGTGCAGACTGTATCCCGCAGCCAGCCGTCCTGGAGCTGGCGTGCCTGATCCAAAATATACGTATAATTCCGGGAAATCAGTTTCGATGCCTTGGCACAAGCCTGGGCATCAGACGGAATCTGGCCGTACGGGACGGGCGTCAAGTCCTGTTTCGATAACGTCTTCCCTTCCCCTTTAGCTAATGATAAAGCCGGCATTGAAAATAAGGCCGCCCCTACAGCCGTACCGGCAGCCATCTTTAAGAATGTACGTCGCGAAAATGCATGGTTTTCCATGAAAAATCCCTCCTCGAATCAAAACTAGGCCCAGTATAGGCCGTTTCTGTATAGGAATGGTATGTTTTTAGCAAAAGAAAGGAAAAACATGCAAAAAAGCTGCAATTTTACAGAAAATAGCATCTTTCTTTACAAAAAGCGGACACAGCCTTTCTATACTAGTAAAAAAAGCAAGGAGGTCTTTCATATGTTTGGTTTAGGTGTTCCCGAATTAGTTCTTATCTTAGTCATCGGTCTGGTCATCTTCGGCCCGGGCAAACTCCCTGGCGTCGGCAAGGCTTTAGGCAAGAGCCTGCGCGAATTCAAAGATGCCGTCCACGAACCGGCCGAAGCCAAAGCCGAAATCCAGGAAGTTGCGGCAGAAGCTGTAAAACCGGCAGAAAACCATGGAAAGTAAAGAAGCCGTCATGCCCCTGTCCGGGCATCTGTCGGAACTGCGCCGGCGCCTGCTCATCTCCCTGGCCATGCTGGCCGTCGGCATGGTTGTCAGCAATATATGGCTCGACGAAATCATGGCCTTTTTGACGGCGCCGGCTGGCAAGCTCTACTTCATGAAACCGGCCGAAGCCTTTTTCATCTATTTCAAGGTCATGCTCACAGCCGGTGCTATCCTGACGGCACCAGTCCTTTTTTATGAATTCTGGGCCTTCCTGGTACCGGCCTTCACGGACCGCGAAAAGACGACCCTCACGGTACTGGTCCCGTCATCACTGGTCCTGTTCCTGACGGGCATCGCCTTTTCCTGGTTCATCGTCCTGCCCCAGGGGCTCCGATTCTTCCTCACCTTCTCGTCGGACTTCGTCCAGCCCATGCTGTCTATGGAAAGCTACCTGAATTTCGTTTTCATGCTGGTCCTGCCCTTTGGCGTCCTGTTCAACCTGCCCCTGGTGCTCATCGTCCTGGCCAAGCTGGATTTCATCACGTCTGCCATGTTGGCCAAGAAACGGAAATACATCATCCTCCTGGCCTTCATCGCAGCCGCCGTCATCACGCCGACGACAGACATCCTGTCCCAGTGTCTCTTGGCCCTGCCCATGATCGCCCTCCTGGAAATCAGCCGCCTCATCATCCGATACGGCCTGCATCGGTAGTGGCTAGTGACTAGTGGTTCGTGGCTCGTGGTTCGTGGGCCGTAGGAGGTTGTCTTTATAGTTTGCAGTACGGAGTTTGTAGGGGTCGCCACGTGGGCGACCCGTTAGGAATTAGGATAATTCTTCTAGCAAACGGGTCGGGAAATCGTACATATCCCAGAGCGGGCGCCCCACGTGGGAGCCCCTACAAGAAAAAGGCTTGTCGTCGTGCGACAAGCCCTTTTTTATGCTATACTAACGACGTACGTCATTTTGACGAATTTAGGGTAAAGAGGAATTACAGTATGGAAAAGAATTTCGACATCAATCAGCAAGGCTATAGCATCCGCTGCAAGCTGCTCATCAATGATAATGATAAACAGACGCGTACCTTCGACAACGTCGTCATCGTCACCCATGGCTTCGGCAGCCACAAGGACACGGCCGGGACGGTCCATTTTGCCGAACATCTGACGAGCAAATACAAGAATTATGCCGTCATCGCCTTCGACTGGCCCTGCCACGGCGCCGATGCCCGCAAGAAATTATCCCTCCCGGAATGTATGAACTATCTGACATGGGTCGTCGACTACGCCAAGACCGAACTCCAGGCCAAGAATATCTACAACTATTCGACGAGTTTCGGCGCCTACATCACCCTGCGCTACCTCATCGAAAAGGGCAATCCCTTCAAGAAGATCGCCCTGCGCAGCCCTGGCGTCAACATGTATGAAAGCATGAGCAACCACGTCTCCGACGAAGGTTTTGCCAAACTGAAGAAGGGAAAAGAAATCCAAGTCGGTTTCGAACGCAAGATGAAAATCGACCAGGCATTTATGGATGATTTGAAGAGCTTCGACGTCCGCGACCACGAATACTTTGATTTCGCCGATGACATTCTTATCCTCCATGGCACGAAAGATGAAATGATTCCCATCGCTCTCGTCCGGGACTTCGCCGAAAACAACGTCATCGAATTCGTTCCCGTCGAAGGGGCCAACCATCCCTTCCAGAACCCGAACCACATGGCCCTGGCCATCCACAAGATCATCGAATTCTTCCACGAAAAAGGTGACTGACATGGCAACAGGAGATAATATTATGGAAAGCGTCGCTCACTACGTTACGCATCACATCGACGAGGCCATTGAAAAAGGCTGGATTCAGCTCTATTTTCAGCCCATCGTCCGCAGCCTGT
The DNA here is from genome assembly GCA_902464195.1 of uncultured Megasphaera sp. Lineage (GTDB taxonomy): Bacteria > Bacillota > Negativicutes > Veillonellales > Megasphaeraceae > Megasphaera. The sequence continues at coordinate 7,036 of CABQJB010000030.1, read as the reverse complement.
CCCATACAACATGCGCATTCGAGGCCCTGGCCCGCTGGCAGGATCCGGTCCGGGGACTGCTCACACCAGGCGACTTCATCCCAGCTTTGGAAGAAAGCCGGCAGATCCACAAGCTCGATTTATATATTTTCAAATTGATATGCCAGAAATACCATCCCCGGGCTGACCAGGATCTGCCTATGGTCCCTGTTTCCTTTAATCTGTCGCGCCTGGACTTTATCACCTGTGACATATTCACAGAAATCGAGAAGCTGACCCGGGCTTACCGGGTACCGCCATCGCAGCTGCGCATCGAAATCACAGAAAGCGTCTTCATCAAAGATATCGACTTGATCAACCAGACGCTGAACCGCTTCCGCGCTGCCGGCTATCAGATCTGGATGGACGACTTCGGCAGTGGTTACTCGTCTCTCAACGTCCTCAAAGACTACGACTTCGACACGATCAAGCTGGACATGGCCTTCCTGTCGAATTTTACCGACCGGGCCAAAGAAATCGTGAAATCCATCGTCGATATGGCCAAGCACCTGGGTATCCACATCTTGACGGAAGGCGTCGAAACACTGGAACAATATACATTCCTGCGCAATATCGGCTGTGAAATGCTGCAAGGCTTTTTATTCAGCAAGCCTCTGCCCTACGACCAGGCCCTCGAATACGTCGAAGAACTGGGGCTTCCCCATGAAACGTCAGAAATGCGCCGTTATTACAGCGCCGCTGGCAGCCTTGATTTTCTCACTGACCGGCCCCTGGCCCTGGTCGAATACGACGCCACCAGCCATCGTATCCGCTTCCTCTTCGCCAACCAGCCGTACCGCCAATCCCTGGCTTCGAAGGGCATTTACAGTCTGGAGCAATGTGAATACAATCTGAACACCCAGGACAGCCCGATTATCCGCATCATCTCCGATTTCATCAAAAAAGTCATCGCTTCCGACGAACAGGAATCGATGACTTATATTAAAGGCGGCATGTTCATGTGGCTGAAAATCAAGAAAATCGCCCAGCAGGGCAATCACTATCTCGGCCGCTGTACGCTCCAGAACATCACGACGACGACAGACCAGCTGGAACAAGTCAAGCTGACTGGCTTGAAAGAAAAGATTTATGACCTGTATAATACGGTCACTATGCTTGATGTCCAAAAAAAGCAGGCCCAGTCCCTCACCTTCTGGTGCCGGGATCCGGATTTCCTGCCCGGTCATGGCTATGATTTCGAAAAAGCCCAGCATCATTATACAGAAAAGTATATTGCTCCAGAAGACCAAGACCGTTTCTATCAGTTCAGCAACTATGCGACTCTGGAAAACCGCTGCCAGGCTGCCCCACATCATACCTTGACCGACTATTTCCGGACCCTGACCGAAACGGGCAGCTACCATTGGAACGCCCATTACCTGATTCTCCTGCCCGAAAGCCAGGGCCATCATTACCTCCACGTCGCCAGTTCCTGCCGCGGTGCCGACACCCAGCGAGTCCAGCACCTGATCCAGGTCTATAAAGAATACTTCGAAAAGAAATGACCCTCAGAACGAACCGCCACCGCCGCCGTGGTCATCGTCGCTGTAATCATCAGCACTGTCGAAGTCAGGCAGGTCGTCATCGGCCGGGCGGGCCTTGGCGATATGCTGGACCGTCATGAAGACGAACGTATCGCGGCTGTCGGTCAGATGGAAACTGCCAGCGTCGACATAGGCATCGGCAGCCGCAGCTTTATGGACATTGCTCATCCGGCCGATGAGATAGGCCCGGAAAGCCACGCCGCCGCCCACAGCCAGGACGAGGGCCACGGCCAGGGCCAGGGGGCTGAAAGCATCGGCCGGATCATAGGCCTTGCCCTTTTCCTGGTAATAAGCCAATAGTTTCGCCGACGACTGGCCATAGGCCTCGAAGGCTTTCGCATAATGGCCGTCCTTCAAGGCCGGCAGGAAGGCATCCTTGAGATAAGGGATGCCTTTTTTATTGCTGATTTTCTCCTTCATGGCCTTGTCCGTCGCGACATACCAGTCATGGCGGTCCATGGCCAGGAGCAGGACCATATTGCCGTTCTGGCCATCCCTATAGTCCCGGTCCAGGAGCTGATTGGCATAGGTCCCGGCCTTGACGCCCTTCGTCGAGGCGACGGTGACCACGGCAATGCGTACGCCGTATCGCGCTTCTGTATCCTGCAAGACCGCCGTCACTTCAGCCTGTTCCGCCGGCGTGAGCAGATGGGCCCCGTCGGACAGGCTCGGCGCTGCCGCTGCGGCGCCAGCCGTCGTCAGGACCACGACGGCTACGGCAAAGATTGTTTCTTTCAACCATTTCCACATCGTACTCGCTCCCCTCATAACAGGCCGGCCCAGACCATGACGAATTTCACCAGGAAATACAGGACCGGCACCAGGACGGCGGCCAGGACCGCGCCGTATTCATAAGACTTGACCTTGTCATATGGCAGAGAGCCGGCCATCTTTCCGGTCTGGCCATTCATCATGAAGGTGTAAGCCTTGCCGTCATAACGCGTCGTCAAGATCCAGACCGGCGCCATGGCGTATTCCACGGTCCCTTCGTTTTTATGAACGACGCCGTCTTCAAAGGTCCGGCGCTGATGTTTGTCGACAGTCTCTTCCAACAGGGCGAAGGCACTCTGCGACAGCCGTTCATCGGCCCTGGGGACGGCCGCATCGGCGTCGACGTCGTATTTATCGGCCAGGTAACCGGCAAAATAGGCCGGGCTGAACGGGACCATTTCGCTGTAGTCAAAGGGCTCGATACTTTCCATATACGTATCGTCCATCTTCTGGCTGCCGTCGACAGGGATGCGATGGAAGGCCAGGGAGCCCGTCCGGTCACAGTGGTAGATACTGGTCTCAATGAGCGTTTCGTCGGGCATCTCGAAGACAGCATCATCTTCGGCCCGGAAGGCCGCCGACGCCGTGACCTGGGCATGGAAGAGCCAGAACGGGACGTACATGGGCTGGATAGCTTCGACGCGGTTATTGGCCGTAAAGGCTTTGGGCAGGAGCCAGCGCCCTTGATAGAATTCCTTCAGCGCCGCTACGGCTTCGTCTTTCGTCTTTTTGAAAGGAATCACGTAATCAGGCTTGAGCATCCCCGAAAAGCGGCTGGGAATGAGGGTCGGATTGCCGCAGTAACAGCACTCCGTGGCCATGGTATTCTCATCGCAGACGATTTCGGCCCCGCATGACGAACACGTGTAGGTCTGCAAATGAGCCGCTTCGTCGTCGCTCCAATCCTGGCCTGCCGCTTCCGTCTTCCAACGGACCTTGCGGGCCGCGTCCGCTTCGGCAGCCCGCGCTTCTTTCTGGGCATAGAGGCTCTCCAGGGTCTGGACGTCGAACTTCGTATCGCAATAGTCACAAGTGACGGTCTTATCTTTCGGCTTGAATTGCAGCGGTGCGCCGCAGTTCGGGCATTGATAGCTGACCGATGTATCCGCCATGACCCTCACCTCATCTTTCCGGCTTCTTTGCACCGCAGTTCATACAGAAATTCCCCGTATTGACGGTCCCACAGGACGGGCAGGTCCAGTTCGCCGGAACCTGGGGCCGCGGCGCACCGCAGTTGCTGCAGAAGTTGCCCGTATTCCCAGCCTGGCCGCATTTCGGGCAGGTCCAAGCAGCGGCTGTCTGCGGTTTGGGACGGCCGCAGGCCGTGCAGAAATTTCCCGTATTGCCGGACTGGCCGCAGGCACAAGTCCAGCTGCCAGCCGGCGCAGTCTGCGGCATCGGCGAAGGCGCCTGGGCCGCCTGGCGGGCTGCCAGTTCCTGGGCCAGGCCGGCGCCGGCCTGATTGGCCATATTCATGCCCATATAGCCCATGGCAGCGCCCATGCCCCCTTCATTGGCTGCGGCTGTGCGCATGGAATCGGCTGTCGCATCGACTAGGGTTCCCAGGCCAATGTCAGACCGGGACATGGTCAAACCCATCTGGGCTTTCTGAATCTTTTCTTCGTCTTCTTCATTGGCTTTGACACTGTTGATGCCGATAGATACGATTTCGATGCCCCGCAGGTCGCGCCATTTCGGCGACAGGACTTCATTCAGGGCCTGTGCCAGTTCTGGCGTATGGCCGGGCAGCTGGGAATAGTCGATATGTAAGGCTGAAATCCTGGCAAAGGCCGGCTGCAGGGCCGTCAGGAGTTCCGATTTGAGCTGGCTGTCCAGGCGGCTCCGTTCGTAGACATCGACGTCATTACCGGCGACGTTCGTATAGAACAGGATGGGATTGACAATGCGGTAGCTGTATTCTCCGAAGCAGCGCAGGCGCATGAGCAGGGCCAGGCCCGTCGTATCGTCGTAGGACTTGAAGGGCACCTCACTGGGCGTACCATATTTATTGCCTATGATTTCCTTGAGGTTGACATAGTAGACGCGCTGGTCCTTGCCCGTATCGCCGCCAAAGGCAAAGCGTTCCTTCATCTGGCGGACGAGCAGGCGGAACGATTCGCCCAGGTCGCCGGCATAGTCGCCGTCGAAGATAGACGCTTCCGTCGACGCATCATAGGTATATTCGCCCGGTTCGGCACAGACTTCGACGATTTTCCCCGATTCGACGATGAGCATACACTGACCGTTGTTGACGGCAATACGCGAGCCGTTGGAAATAATATTGTCTTCGCCGTCCGTATTGCCGCTGCGGCCATGACGGCTGGTCCGTTTCTGCCCTTTGGCCATCAAGATATTTTCATTCAGGCTGTCACAGTAAAAAAACTCTTTCCACTGGTCGGCCAGGACACCGCCGACAGAACCGATAGCTGCTTTGATCAAACCCATGAAGAATCCCTCCCATTATATAATATGATAAGATGTCTATTTTTTATCCTTCTTCTGCCAACGGCGGCTGCCAAAGAGGCCCGCTGCCAACAGACAGACCATGATACCGGCCACGATGAGGCCGTGCGGATTGAAGTGGATGAGGTCGTAGCCCAACCAGACTTCCATACAGACGGCCAGGAACTTGCCACCCATCGTCGCTGCCGCATGTTCGCCGAAGCGGACACGGCTCAGGGCGCAGAGGGCAGTAACGACGAAATTCGGAGAATAGGGAATGGCCCGGAAGAAAAAGATGAGCCGGAAATCGATTTTGCGATTCAGCCTGGACAGCCAGCGGCTCTTATCGACCAGGGTCTGCGCCTTGCGTCGGAAGACATAGCGCATGATGACAAAGGCCAGGACATTGCCGATGACCTGACCGGCCCAGGAAATGAGGATGCCCGGCAGCAGGCCGAACAAGATGCCATTGACCGTGACGAATTGGACCGACGGCAGGCCGGTCATGTTGGTCAGGACGATGAGCAAGATCATGAGGACTACGGCAATACTGCCAAAGGAAGAAATATACGACGTCAGCCCTGGGATATCATGGCTCACCGTCAACTGCCATAAAGTGCTGTAAAACGAAGGAATAGCCCAGTGAATCGCAAAAAACAAGGCCACGATCAGCCCCAGCGTCAAAGGCTTCATCAAATTCGCAATCATCGATCGATTCATCATTGTCTCACTTTCTTGAAAATCATGTTTCATACAAACATTCCTGCTACAGGAACCAGTTCTTGCATGGAATGGACGATTTGATCCGTATTCAAAATATGCAGGGAAAATTCGCCGCTGCCAAAGTCCATTAGATGACGCAAATTGACGGTCCTATCTTCCGTTTCTGCCATTTTCAACAGCCATTTGGCACAATTATCACCGCAAGCTGATGCATTGAATACCTTATCAGGCATCTGATAAATGAGAATCAAAGTTTTAACCCCGCCAGAAAGGCGTTCAGGTGGAATTTTCCCCAACACTGGACTGTCGATGACCCCACTGTCTAAGACGATCGACTTATCAACATCCTGAATCATCTGCTTATCAAAGTCATCGGTAATCCACTGATCTTCATAGACATTCTTAAAAAAAACAGCCGTATTAAAAACAGCTTCCTTCATATTCCCAAAATACACGTGCAACAACCTAATCATCCCCTTTCAACCAATGACTGATAAACGGACTGACTGCCAGGATGCGATTTCGGTTTCCTTCATGGAGATACAGGGGATTTAATCGCTTCTTGGCATAAGCCCAAATCGTATGCTGTGAATAGGTTATTAAGAGGGATGTAAAATATTGCTCCCAGCTAAAATAATCACGACATTCAATAAAATCTGCAGGATTTGCCAAAATTTCTTTGAGTTGCTTTTGTTCAAAAATCCCTGATGAGAGCAGCATCCATTCAAAAGATTCCGGTAAATATACATATATATTCTTGTGGTATTTCAATAACTCAGCAATCTTTCCTATTTCCGGTCCAAAAGCTGCGCCATCAGCAATAACCAACATAGATTCCGAATGATGTCTTGCTAAGTACGAGAAAATATTCGACTTTCCATTAGCTGAAACACAGTTAATATTGACATTTTCACAAATCGATTGAAAAAATTGGTATCCAGAATTAGAATCTTCAGTTATGACCTGGTCTGGCTGCCTTTCTGGAAGGATAGCCGTATCGGGATAAATCCGGTACATTTCATGATAAGCCTTCTGCAGCGTTCCAAACTTTCCAGAAGTCCGTATCCCGTAAATTTCTTCAACGCTATATGGAATATTCTCGATTCGTTCACGCGTAATGAGTACATAATAATTATCAGTATTCTGAATCAGACGGGCAAATTCTTCGGAAACGACAAACCGATTTCCTTCATCAATAAATACGATACTATTCGAAATCTGTGCCAAATCTTGTTTCCAAAAACGGCCGGATAAAACGATACATTCCCTATCACACTGCAATATAATACCGCTTTCCGGGCCATTATCATTATATTCTTGAATCATGTCGACCAGTGTCGTCTTTCCCGTCGCGCTATCTCCACGGATAACCGTAATATTTCGTTTAATCCTGAATTTATACTGCATTCGACGATTTTCTATGCGTATCTCATATGTCCCCTTCATAGCGGTTCTCTCTTTCCCATTATTTACAAAATCCATGCTGCCACTCGGTGGGCCGCCTTTCAGGACGGCCCCTACGGCCCACTAGCCACTAG
>CABQJB010000029.1 GCA_902464195.1 uncultured Megasphaera sp. | reverse complement strand
GTCTATCCAGGTGTGACCCGCCGTATCTGTGCACCTATCCTCGAAGAAGCGTCGGGCCTGGTCTGTGGTAAAGACTTCAAAGTGGCCTATTCTCCGGAACGCATCAACCCCGGCGACAAGGTCCACCGCCTGCAAAATATCTGTAAAATTGTGTCGGCGACAGACAAAGCGGCGCTGGAAGACGTGGCCCAGGTCTATGGCATGGTCATCGAAGCCGAGGTATATAAGGCACCGACTTTGGAAGTCGCTGAAGCGGCCAAGCTTATCGAAAACGCCCAGCGCGACGTCAATATCGCATTCATGAACGAAGTAGCCCGTGCTTTCCATCACATGAATATCGACACGAAAGAAGTCATCAAGGCCATGAATACCAAGTGGAACGCATTGCATTTCACGCCGGGCCTGGTCGGCGGCCACTGTATCAGCGTCGATCCGTATTACTTCATTTATGAAGCCCGCCGTTCCGGCTATGTCACACACCTGGCCGCAGCCAGCCGCCTGGTCAATGACAGTATGGCCGAATTTGTGGCGACGTCGACAATCCGCGAAATGATCCGGGCCGATTTGCGGGTCCATCATTCCCGAGTCTGCCTCTTAGGGCTGACATTCAAGGAAAACTGCCCGGATACGCGCAATTCTAAGGCCCTTCAAATCGCACAGCATTTATTGAAATATGAAGTCGATTTGTCGATTGTCGACCCCTGGATTAATCCGGCTGTCTTACCGGCCGATTTACGCGAGCGCCTTATCCCTTTGGAAGAAGTACAGAATATGGATGTACTCGTATTTGCCGTCCAACATCGGCAATTCAGCCAGCTTGCGCCGGAAACATTAACCGGCCTTTACCGAAAAACCAATCGCCTGAAAGTGCTTGTCGACGTCAAAGGTATGTATGATCGTCATGCCTTGGAATCTTTAGGATTTTTGTATTGGAGCCTGTAAGATGCATCTCAAAAAACATGTCATGTATATCTGTTTGGGATTACTGATTTTGGGACTTATCTATTTCTTGGCTTTATCGGATATTTTCCATCCCAAACAGGTAGCTTCTTATGAAAATTTCACAGAAATCAGCGAGGAATACGATGCGACGGAGGAAATCAATGAAGCCATGGAAACCTATGCAAAGTCGGCAGAGATGGCCCGCATCGTCAAGGGGACCCCAGGAACGGATAAAAAAGTCATCTACTTGACCTTTAACGGCATGGAAAGCCGGGGTAACATGGAAGGCATCCTCAAAGCGATGCTTCAGCATGGCTTCCATGGAACCTTTTTTGTCGAAGGCGCCAATGCGGCTCATGAAGAAAAGGTAACGCAGAAGCTCGTCGACGAAGACCAGCTCATCGGCAATTACGGGTTCGTCGGCCTTACCAAAGCTGAACGGCTAGACGCCGACCGCCTCATTGAACAGTTCTGCAAGACCCAGAAGGTACTGTCTTTAGTAGCTGGTAAACCGGCTACATATTTTGCCCTGCCGGAAACACGTTATTTACCGGCTTTGCTAAGGGCGGCCAAGGCCTGCGGCCTGGATTATGCCGTTGAGAGCGATATTGTCATCAAAGAGAGTGATTTTACTCGGCCTAATGGGGTTGAAAAACTGTTGCAGCAGATTCAGCCAGGTATGGTAGTATCTATCCGCTTAGACCATCCGGTCCCTATTATTTTTTATGAAAAGAAAGAGGCCGATGTCCCAGCGATTGACAAAAAGCCGACGATTAAAGATGATACGGCTGTCGATGGGCAAAGCGTACCTGTCGTCGAGGCTGTTCAGACTTTATGTAATGCTTTAGCTGATCAAGGATATACGGTGGAACCCGTATCAACGTTGGTTCCGATTTCAGAGAATATAAGGGAAGGAGCGTCCTTACATGAACCATAAATACCGGCATAAGGCGGCATTCGTCGCTGCTGTCCTGTTCCTGCAGGGAGCCTGTTTCCTGCCTAGCCTGGTATCGGCTGCCGGGACTGTCGATACATCCCAAGAGGAAGCGGCTGTACGCAAAGCAGAACGGGAGTTATTAGTGGCTCAAGATAACTTAATCCAGGCGCAGCGGGCACTGATTGCCAAACAGCGGTTAGCCTTACAAGAGGCGACGGGGAAATCCAATTCGGAGATAAATAGTTCACTGTCTAACATTTCCGTAGCAGCCGCTTCTGATGGAAATAAGATACGGCCCTATGCGACAGCACCCGTCATTCGTCCAGTCGAATTGCCCATTGAAACAGAATCGGTTCCAGAACCCTTGAAATCCACTATTTTACCAGGGAAACAGGCAGTCCAGAATGAAGCGACGACAGCTCCTGCCGTCAAAATGCCTAAAACTGTGAATGTGGCAGCTATTCAGCAGATGATTGTCCGCAATCATGGTGTATTGGCACGAGAAGAAAAGGATATCTATACGACAGAAGCGGCCATCCCTTTTACCTTTACGGGATTTTCCCGCCGTGAGTCTGTCGATGCCGTCCTCGATGCCCTGCGGACTGTGAATGGACGGGCGACTTTCTTTGTTACGGAAGGCGAAATGCGCAAGAATGAAGCTGCTGTCCGCGACGTCCTTCGGGATGGGCAGGAACTGGCCCTTTGCATCTATCCGAAACCGACGGAATCGGTAGCGGACATCTGTGCCGATATCATCCGGGGCAAGGAATTGTTAAAAACTAAATACGGAGTCGATACACAGCTGATCAAGCAGTTTTCCGGCGTTGTCCGCAAGGAGACTCAGGAAGCCGTTGCGGCTACAGGGAACCGTCTTATTGGAACCCGCATCAATGCAGTCCAGAGTCGGCATAAGGATTATTCGTCAGCTGAAAAAATCCTGCCGGAAATTTTTGGAGCGAATACCTTGTCGGCTACTCGCGGCGGTATCATCAATATTCGCATGGACTGGTATACCAAGCCCGATTTAGCGGCAGAACTTTTCTTGTATATCAAACGCAAGAAAATCGATAATATCGCTTATAATGCTTTCGATGACGTCAGTGGCGTCAACCCGTCTAATGATTCGGCCTATGCCCTGCGGTCTGTTGGCGATATTTTAGCGGATACGGCGCATCTTTGGTCCTATCCAGTACCTAAGGAACGATATTTGCCGCAGTTAGCGATGCATCCGCTTATTTCCCCAAAAGCGACGCATGAACAGCTTGTCGATATCCTGGCCGGACGATATATCGGGGAACATACCGTGAAGGAAGACCGCGTCATCGGGTTTACGGCTAAAGATTTTGAAAAACTCGATTTAACAGGAACCATTAAGACCGATGAACCGGTCATTTTCCTGACTTTCGATGATTGGGCCTATGACAATTCTATCAATAAATTGCTCTATGTTCTTCGCAAGCACCATGTGCCGGCGACGTTCTTTATTTTGACTCATAATATGATTTACAACCCGAACTTATTACGGGCAATCGCCATGGAAGGCCACGATATCGGTAGCCATACGAATCTCCATAAACCGATGGCCACGGAAAATGAGAAGGGGAAGGAAGTGCCGACCGAAAGTTATGAAGAATACTATACCGATGTGAAGACTTCGTATGAGCGATTGGAGAGTGTGCTTGGTGATCTGAAATGGCAGGACGGTTCCCCTGTGTTGACTAAGATGATGCGTCCGCCAACGTTGTCTTTCAGTGATATGGGAACGCGGGTCATCCTGGAAAATGGCTTTGAATACATCGTCAATGGTCATACAACGACAGAAGATTATGCAGCGCCGGACTTGGTAACAGAAATCAAGCGCATCCGTGATGGGCTCTATTATCGTGGAAAAGTCCGTAAGGGCGCAGTTTTTGTCATGCACATGACAAATGAGGCTAAATATACGGCAGCTGCCTTGGATATCATCCTGACGGAAAACGAAAAGAAAGCCGACGGGGATCCGACGAAGTTCCGCGTCGGCCGGTTATCGCAGTACCTGAATGGTGGCTATTCACAGGCCAAGACAGAAAAACAACTCCGACATGAACGCAGGAAGATAAAGTGGTGGTCATGATGTGGAAAGGAAAAAAGAAAGATAAGCCAGAAGAAATATTAGAAGACGTTCTCATGAAGGAACGGCCTGACCGGCGGCTCCTGCCTCATGTTCCGGGTCGTCAGCGCAGCGGTCACAACCGTCGCGCCCTTCCCGATGAAGAAGTGGCAAAATACAGCTATTTGAAGTTTGCCAACGGTGAAGATGCCAATGCCCGCTATCTCGTCGATTATGACGTCCGTATTATGACAGGCAGCAAAGGGTTCGGCCATTCTTATAAGGGCAAAGCGAAAGATTTGTCCGTCACCGGTATGGGCTTGACCGTTGATGCCGATGCGGCGCGGGACATCGTCAAGCATGGTGTCGTGACGGTAGCTTTTGAAATCACACCGGGGAGTATGCCTGAAGGGTTGGAAATGAAAGTCAAGACGCAGGCGAAATGTGTCCGTCCGACGTCGGAAGACTTAGCGGCTTTTTTGGCAGAACACGGGGAAGACCAACCCGTGTTTCTAGGTCTTGAGTTCAGTGAAAACTTATTGGAATATTCGAGTCGTCACAGTTCTCGCTTTGCTGTCCCCTTCGTCTCGTTCCTGCTTTTCGTCATCTGCTTGTGCATTGTCCTCATGCGAACGGAAAGCATTGTTTACTTCAAGTTTAATAAATACTTATATCTCTATAGTATTATTGCCAGTACGTTTTTGCTCGTCAAGTATATTTTTGGCGCCTTTTACCGGCCCGTCAAGATCGACGCCAACTATACGCCAGGCGTTACTATCCTCGTGCCCTGTTTTAACGAAGAGACGTGGATACGGCGGACGATTTTGAATGCCATGGACCAGTTCTATCCGCCGGATAAATTGGAAGTCATCGTCATCGACGACTGTTCGACGGACCACTCTGTCGAGCAGATACGCCAGACCATCGAAGAAATCCAGACCAAGGAAGGGCCGGAAACAGCAGCGCGCATCCACTATATCGTCCAGCCCGTCAATCAGGGGAAGCGGGAAGCCTTGGTGGCAGGCGCCAAAGAGGCCAAGCACGAACTGGTCCTGTTCGTCGACTCCGACAGTTTCCTCAATCCCTATGCCATCCGCAATATCGTCCAGCCTTTCAAGGACGCCCGCTGCGGCGGCGTATCGGGCCGGACGGACGTAGCCAATACGTATACCAACTCGCTGACCAAGATGCAGTCCGTCCGCTATTATATTGCCTTTCGCATCATGAAAGCCGCCGAAGGCCTGTTTGATGCCGTCACCTGCTTGTCCGGCCCTTTGTCGTGCTACCGCAAGGACTTGGTTCTGCGCTATGCTGACGATTGGCTGAACCAGCGCTTCCTCGGTCACAAGGCGACGTTCGGCGACGACCGGGCCATGACTAACTTCATCCTGCGCCATCACCGGACGGATTACCAGGATACAGCTATTTGTTATACTATCGTGCCTAACGACTACGACGTCTTCCTCAAGCAGCAGATGCGCTGGAAGCGGAGCTGGCTCCGTGAATCGTTGGTGGCAAGCACTTTCATGTGGAAAAAAGAACCCTTCATGTCGGTCATGTTCTATATGGGCCTCTTAGTGCCTATCATCGCACCGTTCATCGTCTGTTACAACCTTATTTATATCCCCATCATGCATCGTGTCTTTCCTTTCACTTTCATTTTGGGGATGTTCCTCATGGCCGGCCTCATGAGTGCCTGCCAGCTTTTCCTGCGGCGCAGTACGACCTGGCTCTACGGCATCTGGTTTTGCCTGTATTATGAAATGGTCCTTCTGTGGCAGATGCCTATTGCCTGGTTTACCTTCTGGAAATCGACGTGGGGCACGCGGATGACGCCGGCTGACGTAGCTGAAGCCGCTAAAAAAGCGGGAAAACCGGTTCCGACTCCCCAATTGGCTGTTTCTGCGCCTGCACGGGAACATGAAATCGTTCCTGCTAAAAAGAAAATGCCGCCGGTGCAGCCGAAAGCGGAAATGAATGATGATCTTCGTGCTCAGATTGCCGCTTTACAGAAATCGATACGTCATCAGCAAAATGAACTGGAGCAACTAGAAAGACGGATAAAGGAGGCAGATGATCATGCTGGCCGATAAAGACGTGACCCGCCGGATAGATAAGCAGAAACGCATCCGCTTTCTTTGTGAAGGCTTGTTTTTACTGGCTGTCCTGGCCATCATCATCGATGCCCTGTTCGTTTTTTCGACGTATCAGCCTTATGATGACGGTGATGTCGCAACTGATAAGGACCGCGGCTTTGTGGCCTTGTCTTACTTCGGCGTCGACCGGACGGGGACCAATGACCTCATCGGCGCCAATTTACTCGATGAGCACTTGGCAGCGCTTCATAAGAATGGCTATGTCACCCTTACGGGAAAAGATATCCAGGACTATTATCACAGTGGGAAAGCCTTGCCGAAACATGCAGTCTTCCTCAATTTTGAAGATGGCCGCCGCGATACGATTGTCTTTGCGGAAAAACTGCTGGAAAAATATAATTATCATGCAGCCATCTCTACGTATGCCGACAACTTGAACGGCAATGACAGCAAGTTCCTGCGGCCTGATGAATTAAAGGCTTTGACTAAGCAAGGCTATTGGGAACTCGGCACTAACGGCTATCGTCTGTATTACATCAACGTCTTCGACCGCTGGCATCATTACCTGGGCAATATGAATCCTGTCGTCTATTCCCATTTGACCAGTGTCTTAGGCCGCGACTATAATCACTACCTCATGGATTATGTCCGCGATGATAAGAACTTTCCTGTCGAAACGTATCAAGTCATGAAAGACCGCATCAGCGACGACTATACCATGCTCAGAGATACTTACACGGAAGATATTGGCTATGTGCCGGAAATCTATACGCTCATGCATGCCAATACGGGCCGCTTCGGCAATCATGAAGATGTGAGCCGCGTCAATGAAAAATGGATCCGCAAGCTCTTCAAGATGAATTTCAACCGCGAAGGCGACAGTCACAACGACCGGCAGAGCAGTATCTATGACCTGACGCGCATGGAACCGCGGGCTTACTGGCCCGTCAATCACCTGCTCATGCGCATTCGTGATGACGGTGCCGATGATATCCGCTTTGAAAAAGGCGATGCGGACCAGTACGCGCAATGGGATGTCGAAGACGGAGCTGCCGAATTTAAAAATGAAGCTATTTACCTGACGACAACAGGGAAAGGGAAGGGGCAGATGAGCCTGAAAGGCAAGGATGATTTCCAGAATCTGCGCCTGACGACGCGTCTCAAAGGCAACCAGTTCGGGACGCAGAAGGTTTTCTTGCGGGCTAACCGTGATTTGACGACGTATATCGTTGTAGGCCTGGTCAATAATAATCTGGTCATCGGTGAATGTCGCGATGGGTCTTATCAAGAATTGAAGAAAGTCGATTTGCAGCTCTTCGATGGGCAGGACTACCTTTCTGAAGACGAAGACAAGAAAGAAGTGGCCTCGACGGAACGGCAGGTGCTGGCCCGTTATGGTGCTAATGTCAATATGATTCAGAAGCAGTTAGGGCGTTTGGCAGAAGTAGAAAATGAAGATGCCCGCACGGTCGCGGAAGGTTCCCCTGAATACCGGCCTACCCTGAGTTATCATAAGCGGGGCGACCGCCAGCTGAACATCGAACTCCGGGACGATTTGCTGAGTGTCGATATTGATGGCAGACCAGCTGCTTCGAATGTAACGGTCAGTGATTTAGATGCCGGCCGCCTGGTCCTCGGTGCCCAGTGGCCTGGCTATGGCTACAGTCAGACCAACCTGGCCGATGATGTTTATGATGCCGTCTTTGACGGTTTGAAAGTCACCGAATGGGCAGCCAATGAAAGTGAAGGAACTGTTCTGTATGATGTCCATTACCAGGGCTGGCAGAAGTGGAAATACAAAGCCCGCATCTGGTGGCGTAAAGTCCTCGATTGGGCTTTGGCACATTTTTAGGAAATGAGGAAAGCCAATATGCGCAAAATCACGAAAATTCTCTCCGGCGCCGTTGCAGCCGGTGTCATCCTGCTCGTCGCCGGGACGGTATCGCTCATGGTGCCGTCGACGTCGGCAGCCAAGCAGCGGCCTCAGCCGTCTTTTGACAGTAACGCCTGGGTGGCTTACTGGGATTACAGCCGGGGCCTGAAAGAGGCCAAGGCCGTCAGCAGCCAGCTTAATTCGGTCAGTTATTTCGGCGGCGCCCTCGATAGTCAGGGGAGGGTCATCGTTCTGGGGCCGGCGGGGGATTTTGTCAAGGAAAAACTGCCCCGCTATAAGGTAACGGTCAAGAAGTACCTGACCGTCGTCAACGATGTCTACGACAATCCGCAGGACCCGAAGAGCCAGACTAAGGTCAAGGATACGGCGGTCCTGGAAAATCTCCTGGCCACGAAGGAGTCGCGGCAGGCTCACATTGACGACCTCTTTGACACGGTGAAGCAGTACGGCTATGACGGGCTGGAAATTGATTACGAACAGGTCTGGAAGAATCCCCTCGTGGCCTTTCGTTACGTGAAGTTCATCCAGGAAATCGCGGCGGCTGCTGACGAACAACAGGTTCCTTTGCGCATCATCTTTGAACCGTCCGTTCCGGCGAACAAGCTCATTTTCCCGGAAGGCCCGGAATACGTCATCATGAGCTATAACTTGTACGGTACGCATACAAAAGAGGCCGGACCCAAGGCGGACAAGGCCTTCATCGACACTATCCTGGGACGGGTGGACCGCTTGCCCCGGCCGCACAGCATCGCCTTTGCTACGGGCGGCTGTATCTGGGAAGGGACCCAGTCTCCGCGGATGGTGACCGAAGAGGAAGCCCGTGACCTGGCCAAGGCCCTCCACGCTGAGGTGCGGCGCGACGAAGCCAGCCAGGCTCTGCAGTTTGAAGGGCGCCGTGCCGATGGGACCGTCGTCACTGGCTGGTATGCCGACAGCGAGACTCTCAAGGCTTGGAAGCAGCAGGCCTTGGAACACGGTGTCGACGGCATTTCCCTGTGGCGTTTCGGCGGCAATGACCATATCAAGGCATATTATGTCGGGTTAATGCCGTAAGAGAGTGGCAACATTGTACATTGTTTGTTGACATAATTTTCTGCCAGGTATATAATACTTGATGTAAAAGGTAAACATTAAATTTGGCAAACCCGGGGAAACCCGGCGACGCAAAGCTATAGGGCCTTTACTGGCAGCCAGTTGCATCTCTCTTTTTTGTGTGAAAAATGAGGAATCCAATATCAAATGACGGCCGCTGTACAGCCAGTATGGGGCCGTCTTTTTTTTGCGTGTATCAGAACAGGAGGATTCCATGCACTGTAATCAAGAAACGATGATGACGACGATTATAACGATTTTACAGGATGCCGTATGCCAGGCTATGACCCAGGACGATCCGGACGCCGTTCTCTTTTCCTTTATCGAACGTATCGGTACGTTTTTAGGGGCTGAAAGTGCCTTCCTTTTTGATGATACGCCCATTCATTTCTATCGTTGGACGCCTGATGGCCTTACTTATGATGAAGAGCGGAGCATTTTGCCGGAAGCCCGCCGGAAATTGCGGGGCTGGTTCAAAGATATGGCCTGCCGGGGAGCGCCTGTCTTCATTGGCGATACGGCAGCCTGTCCGGATTTGGATCCGGCCATGAAAGACAGTATGAATCGGTTTCACGTCCACAGTTTGGCTGCCATAGGGATTTCCATGCCTGGCAACCGGATCGGTGCCATCAGCCTGGAGAACATTCCGCCGGATGGTCTGGAACGGGCCGGCGAATTGCTCCGTCTGGCAGGCAGCTTCATCTTGATGATGCTCAAGAATCGCGACCATATCTATCAGCTGCGCAACAACAGTTTCATCGACCAGATGACGGGCGTGTTCAACCGCAATGCCTTTGATGCTTATCAGCAGCATGTCAACTGTCAGGTCAGCATGGGCGTCCTCTTTGCCGACATCAATAATCTCAAAGAAACGAATGATAAAGAAGGCCACGCCAGCGGCGACCGGCTCATCTGCCATACGGCTTCGGCCCTCTTGAAAAATCGCTGTGGCGGCGAAGTCTTCCGCATCGGTGGCGATGAGTTCGTCATCATCTGGCAGCATATAGAAAATTTGGATTTCCAGCAGGCTTGCCGCCAGATACGCAGACAGCTTGCGTCCCAGAACTTGAACATCGCCATTGGACATCATTGGGTGCCCGAAGCTGCCCAGGGCATGGCACCGGTCCTGCAGGCGGCAGATAAGCACATGTATGAAGAAAAACGGCGCTATCATAGGCGGCAAGTCAGCCGTTCGTAGGGGCCGACCTGGTAAGGCGGCCCGCCTGAAACGATGGTGTACACGCTATTCATGACGGGTGATGCGTGAAAAAACCTCATATACCAGAATGGTCATACCCACGATTTACAGCGGGACGCCTTAATCAGGACGTCCCCTACGATATCGCATACAGGCGATGGAAATGAACGCGGCCCGCCACGAGCCACGAGCCCTTGCGGCCCGCCCTTTTTTGCTGGTATAATAAACTTGATGAATTATGCATTGAATTTATTTTTTGCCCTGCAAAGGAGGGTTTTTTATGAATATTGCGCAATATACGAAAGCGGCATCGCTGGAAGAAGCATGGGAGCTCAACCAGAAACGGTCCGCTGTCGTCCTCGGCGGCTGCTGCTGGCTCCGCTTGTCGCCGCAGCGGCGCATTGCCCAGGCTATCGACTTGTCGGCGCTGGGGCTGGACCAGATTGAAGAAGGGGAGGACTCTTTCCGCATCGGTGCTATGGTTACCTTAGGGCAGCTTGAAGGCCACAACGGGCTGGCTGCTTTCACTCAGGGTGCCATGAAGGAAGCGGTCCGCCATATCGTCGGGACCCAGTTCCGCAATATGGCGACTCTCGGCGGCAGTATCAGCGGCCGCTTCGGCTTTTCCGACATCTGGACGCTGTTCCTGGCGCTGGATGCCCAGGTCGAACTGTACAAGAGCGGCATCGTCAGCCTGGCCGATTTTGGCCAGAACGGACCGGGGACAGACATCGTGACCCACGTCATCGTCCCGAAAAAGGCCTGTCAGACGGCGTATGATTCGCTGCGCCTCAATGAAACGGACTTTCCTGTCATTGCCGTAGCCGTATCGGCTGACGCAGAAAACGTGCGCTGTGCCATCGGTGCCCGACCGGCCCGGGCCCAGGTCGTCTGCCTGCCCATCCGTGATGTGCGCCGCCAGGGACTGGAAGAGGCTGCGAAACAGATAGCCCATTCCATGACTTATGAAAGCAATATGCGCGGTTCCGCCGATTACCGCCAGGATATGGCTGTCGTACTCTGCCGGCGCTTATTGGCAAAAGTTCTGGGAGGTGACCAGTGATGACCATTACGTATTGGCTGAATGGCAAGAAAGCGACGGCTGACGTCGCACCGGGCCTGATGCTTTATGATTTTCTCCGCAGTCAGGGCTGTTACAGCGTCAAATGCGGCTGTGAAACGACGAACTGCGGTCTCTGTACGGTCTGGGTCGACGACGTGCCCATGTTGTCGTGTGCTCTGCTGGCTGTCCGCATCGACGGCCGCCATGTGACGACCCTCGAAGGCTTGCAGGACGAAGCCAAAGAATTCGCCCTCTATATGGGCCGCGAAGGCGCCGATCAGTGCGGTTTCTGCAATCCCGGTTTCGTCATGAACGTCCTGGCCATGGTCCGCACATTGGATGCGCCCACGGAAGATGAAATCAAGGAATTCCTGTCGGGCAATCTCTGCCGC
This sequence comes from uncultured Megasphaera sp., assembly GCA_902464195.1. Classification (GTDB taxonomy): domain Bacteria; phylum Bacillota; class Negativicutes; order Veillonellales; family Megasphaeraceae; genus Megasphaera. Next base: position 2,639 of record CABQJB010000029.1, on the reverse strand, counting down.
TGTACGGGTTATATGAGCCATATGCGGGCTATCAAGGCCTATTTCAAAGCCAAGGGGAAGGAGGTCCGGGCATAATGGAATACAAAGCTATCAATCACGTCGTCGCCAAGAAGGATTCCCAGGCCCTGGTCACGGGCCAGCCGGTCTATACGGATGACCTGAGGCCCAAGGACTGTCTCATCGTCAAGGCCCTGCGCAGTCCCCATGCCAGAGCCATCGTCAAGAAGGTGAATAAGAGCGCTGCCGAAAAGGTGCCGGGCATTGTCTGCATCGTCACGGCTGACGACGTGCCGCAGTCGCGTTTCACCATTGCCGGCCAGACCTATCCGGAACTGAGCCCATATGACCGCCTCATCCTGGATAAGCAGATCCGCTTCGTCGGTGACCCGGTAGCCCTCGTCGCCGGTACCAGTGAAGACGCCGTCGACAAGGCCTTGCGCGTTATCCGTGTCGAATACGAAGTCCAGGAACCACTCCTCGATTTTACCAAGGCCCTGGACAATGATATCGTCGTTCATCCTGAAGACAACTGGAAGCCCCTCGTCGATGTCGGCGGCGACAACAAGCGCAATCTCGTCGCCCAGGCCTGCGACGAACACGGCGACGTCGATGCCGTCCTGGCTTCGTCGGATGTCGTCATCGACAGGACCTATCATACGCGTCAGAATCAGCAGGGGGCCATGGAAACATTCCGGGCCTATGCCTATAAGGACGCCTTCGGCCGCCTGACCATCGTCAGCTCGACGCAGGTCCCGTTCCATGTCCGCCGCGTCGTCGCCAACGCCCTGGAAATCCCGAAAGCGAAGATCCGCGTCATCAAGCCGCGTATCGGCGGCGGTTTTGGCTCCAAGCAGACTGTCGTCATGGAAGTCTATCCGGCTTATATCGCCTGGTTGACGGGCAAGCCGGCGTACATGGTCTACAGCCGGGAAGAATCGATGACCGTCTCGACACCGCGTCATGAATCGCAGATCCGCGTCGTCCTCGGCGCCAGCAAAGACGGCCATATCCGTGGCATTTTCCTCGATTCCCTGTGGAATGCCGGAGCCTATGGCGAACACACGCCGACGACGGTTACTTTGTCAGGCCATAAGTCGATTCCGCTATACAATGCAGCCGAAGCTTTCCGTTTCAGCTATACCTGCGTCTATACCAATACCATTGCAGCCGGCGCTTATCGCGGTTACGGTGCGACTCAGGGGCTGTTCGCCCTGGAAACGGCTGTCAATGAACTGGCTGCAGCCCTGCACATGAGTCCTGTCGCCCTGCGCCTGAAGAATATGGTCCGCCAGGGCCAGGTCCTGCCGGCTTATTTCAATGAAACGGCCTTGAGCTGTACGCTGGACAAATGCCTGGAACGGGTCGTCCAGATGTCGGGCTGGAAGGACGACTGCCCGCGCCAGGTCCTGCCCAACGGCCATATCCGGGCCATCGGCATCGCGACGGCCATGCAGGGGTCGAGCATTTCCAACGTCGACGTCGCGTCTGTCACCATCAAGGTCAACGACGACGGCTTCTATTCGCTCAATATCGGTGCCACTGATATGGGGACGGGCTGTGATACCATCCTGGCCCAGATTGCCGCCGAATGTCTCATGTGCCCTGTCGACAATGTCGTTACCTATGGTGTCGATACGGATACGTCGCCGTATGACAGCGGCTCCTATGCGTCGTCGACGACGTACCTCACGGGCAATGCCGTCGTCAAGACCTGCCAGAGCCTGATACAGCGCATGAAAGAACGGGCAGCTGTCAAACTCGGCTCGGCCAGCATCGATGATTTGGAATTCGACGGCAAAGCCATTACCGACTTGACGACAGGGAAGAAAATCACGATTAAAGACTTGGGCAACGACGCCATGTTCATGAATGACATCGCCCTGGAAGCAACAGAATCGTGCTATTCGCCGACGAGCCCGCCGCCGTATATGGCCGGTGCGGCCACCGTCGACGTCGACCCGGAAACAGGTCATATCTCTCTGGTGCAGTATGACGCCGTCGTCGACTGCGGCACGGTCATCAACCCGGCCCTGGCCAAAGTCCAGACCGAAGGGGGCATCGTCCAGGCCATCGGCATGGCCCTGACCGAAAATATCCAGTATACGCCGTCGGGCCGCCTGCAGAATAACTCCTTCATGCAATACCGCATGCCGACGCGCATGGACCTGGGCCAGATCAACGTCGAATTTGAACCGAGCTATGAACCGAACGGGCCATTCGGCGCCAAATCCATCGGTGAACTCGTCATCGACTCGCCGGCCCCGGCCATCGCCCACGCCATCTATAATGCCACGGGCGTCTGGCTGCGCGACCTGCCCATGACTGCCGAAAAACTCTATAAGGCTATGCAACTGTAGGGGCCGCCCAAAGGGCGGCCCGCAGGCCGCAGGTCGCAGTTCGCAGGCCGCAGGTCGCAGGTCGCAGGCCATAGGTCGTAGGCCGCACTCCGCACTCCGCAATGCAGGAGCCGTCCTGTACGGCCTGCCCTGGCTCCCTTTATAGGGGAGCTGTCAGCAACGCTGACTGAGAGGTTGCTTTTTCTCAGAAATTTCAATGAAAAAGGGGCTATCGTATTAAGTGGTTTTGAGCTGACCCCCAATAGTTAGACCAAAAATCTAACGATTGGGGGTCAGTTTTTT